>WASR01000185.1 GCA_009712615.1 Methanobacterium sp.
TTTGAAACTCCTTGTTCTATATACATGAAATAATACGCAAGAATGCTTAAGCCAGGAAAACTTAATACTAATCCAGCAATATAATAATTATGTTTTTTTGATATATAATGAACAACAATCATAATAATAACAGCCACAATACATTTTATAAATAAATCCAATTATAATCTCTTCTTTCATTTATTGATTTATTCTTCTAAAGGCATTTTAGGGCCTGTTAAATTCAATTGATAAAAAGCAAGGTCCAGCCATTTACCAAATTTAAAGCCTGCTTTTGTTACTGTACCGGAATACTTAAATCCTATTTTCTCATGCACTTTTATACTGCCTTCATTTGCTGCGTCAATTCCAGCGACAAGTGTTGCATATTCTCTTTTATCAGCAATTTTTATTATCTCTTTCATTAATTTTGTTGCAATACCCTGATTCCTATAATCCTTATGAACATATATGGAATGCTCTATTGTATATTTATATGCTGGCCATTCTCTAAAAGGGCCAAATGTAGCAAATCCAATAACCTTATCATTTTCTTCAAATACTAACACTGGATACCCATCTTGCTTCTTTTTTTCATACCATTGTTTTCTCTCTTCAAGAGTCTGAATTTTATAAGCATAGATCGCTGTTGTGTTTAATATAGCATCGTTATAAATTTCTAAAATATCCTTTAAATCTTTTTCATTTGCTTCCCTTATCATTTTTTTACTCCTTTTACAATAAATTTGCTTTTTTATATTTTAGCATCTTCCAATGCAAACCGTAAAATTGACTTTATTAATCGTCTGCTATAGAATAAAGTTATAGCAAAACATTCTGCAGAATGGGATAATGAAAGGTGATGACATGACACTGCAACAATTTCGGTATATAGTGGAGATTTCCAAGCATAATTCTATTAGTAAAGCAGCCTCTGCACTTTACGTGACTCAGCCCAGTATCAGCAAAGCAGTACGGGAAATGGAAAATGATTTAGGAATTACCATTCTGGATAGAACAAACAAAGGAGTTGTTTTCACCAAGGAAGGCACGGAATTATTATTCTACGCTAAAATGCTTCTAGAACAAGCAGAGTCCGTCGCCTATCATTTTAATAAGCAGAAGACGATGGATTTAACAAAGTTTTCTATTTCTTCTCAACATTATGGCTTTGCTATAGAGGCTGTTGCAAATCTGATGAATTATTTTGCAGAACGAAAATATGAGTTGACGATTCGGGAAGGAAAGACTACCGAGGTGATTGAAGACGTGTGTGCTAGCAGAAGTATCCTTGGAATTTTATCTCTGACTGATTTAAATAAGGGCTTTTTTGAACGTTATTTTACCTCAAACTCATTAGTCTTTACTCCCCTCGCTTCGCTGAAGCAACACGTCTTTCTTCGAAAAGAACATCCTCTAGCTAATCTCAGATCCATTACCTTGGAACAGTTAAAGAACTATCCGTATCTGACTTACCAGCAGGACGATGTACTGCTTCATTTTGCGGAAGAAGCCATCAATGTGGACAATATCGGAAAACTGGTCTATCTTAAGGATCGAGGCACCATGAATGATCTCCTATCAAATACAGATGGCTATAATCTGGGAACCGGCTGTATTGTGGACAATTACATAAACCCCAATATTATTTCTATCCCTTTGGAAGGAAGCAATCTGATTCAAGTTGGCTTGGTGAAGCGAAAGGATGTATTTTTGTCAGAAGAGCTTTTGTTATACATTGATTTTTTGACAGCAGCTCTGGCAAAATCTGAACCAAAAATTTTATTATAATTTTTCTCAAAATTAAACAAGGGCATTTCTACTCTTGTTTAATAAACGTACACCAAAAAGGATCGGCTCACGGCGTTTGTTCATGAGTCGGTCCAAAATTATATTTTTTCTAAAATTACTTCATTGACTCGATAATGCTGTCAGCAAGGTCATCCATTGAATTCCCATCATCTTCTTTCATAGTGGAGTTCAATGACATCTCATTGTCTAAAATAGTCATTTCTTTCATCTCATCCAAAAGTTTACGCATCAATTTGCCGGATTGAGGAGCCCATGAACCATTTTCTATGAGAGTGAAAGTACGTTTTTGAAGGTTTAATGCCTTCATATCCATTATATAATCCAGCATCGGTGGATAAATCTTTAAGTTGTAGGTTACAGAGGCAAGAACCACATGACTATATTTGAAGGTCTCGGAAATCAAATAGGAGACATGAGTTTTTGAAACGTCATACATAACCACATTGGTCATTCCCTTTTTTACTAACCTTGTTGCCAAATCGTTAGCCGCAGCCTCCGTATTGCCATACATTGTTCCATAAACGATCATTACTCCCTTTTCTTCAGGCTCATAACGACTCCACTTATCATATTTATCGAGTAAGTATCCGAAATCATTATGCCATACTGGTCCATGCAGTGGACAAATAATCTTGATGTCCACACTGCTTGCCTTTTTCAGCAGAGCCTGAACATGAGGACCATACTTGCCTACAATGTTTGTATAATACCTTCTGGCATCATCAATCCAGTCCCGGTCAAAGTTCACCTCGTCATTAAACAGCTTACCATCTAAGGCGCCGAAAGTTCCGAAGGCGTCAGCGGAAAATAGTGCTCCGCTTTTAGTATCATAGGTTACCATAGCTTCTGGCCAATGTACCATTGGAGCAGCTACAAACATAACCTCATGCTTTCCAAAGGACATAGTATCCCCTTCTTTGACTTCTATTACTTTGTCATCGATAGGGAAACCGAACTGACGCATAAACATGGAAGCTTTTTCTGTGCATACAATCTTTACATCCGGATAACGGAGAATAATCTCTTCAATGCAAGCTGCATGATCCGGCTCCACATGGTTGATTACCATGTAATCTAAAGGTCTGTCCTCTAGAAGAGCTTGAACATTCTCAAGAAACTGACGGCAAACTGACCAGTCCACCGTATCAAAGAGTACGGTCTTCTCATCTAAAAGTAGATAAGAGTTATAGGAAACACCTCGTGGAATGGGATGAATGTTTTCAAAGAGAGCAAGACGACGATCGTTGCCGCCAACCCAATAAAGATCTTCTGTTATCTCTCTAACACAATACATATATTTAATCCTCCTTTACGCTAAATACACATTATTATGCTTAACTTATTATAGGAATCAGACTTCTATAAACATATCTTTTTCTTCACCACAATCAGGGCAAGTCCAATCTTCCGGTATATTTTCAAAAAGAGTACCGGTCGCTATTTCGCCTTCAGGGTCACCTAGTCCAGGCTCGTATTCATAACCGCCTCCATTACATACATAATGTTTCCAAGTTGGAACAACTTTCTTCGGAAGAGCTCTCTTCATCTTCTTCATTGGTGGAGCTTCCTTCTTTGCTTCTCCGTTATCTAAAGCAGCAGTGAGTATTGGCAAAATTTCCATTAGATCTCCAAGGATGCCGTAGTCTGCGTTCTTGAAAATCTTCGCATTAGGATCAATATTTATAGCAACAATTGTGGAAGCATCCTTTATACCTTTTAAATGCTGACCTGCACCTGAAATACCACAGGCAATGTAGAGGTTTCCGCTGAATTTTTGACCAGACATACCAACATAACGATTCAGTGGTACATATTTAAGGGTTTCAGCTACTGGACGAGAAGAACCTATAGCTGCACCGGCTTGAACTGCCAGGTCTTCTATAAGCTTCATATTTTTCTTTTCACCTATGCCTAGACCTACACTGACTACCCTTTCAGCCTTACTAATAGGAGTGTCTATAGGAATTCCAACGGTGAAATCATAACCATCTGCCTTAAGAGCTTCTATAAGAGCATTAACTCTTTCTTCAGCAGCTCCGTCCTTGAAAATCACTTTCTTACGATAACCTGTAGCAGGTTCACTTTTAGAAACTTTACCTGCCCCCTCGGTCTTTGGCACCTTACCGATGATGTGAGAAGAGATAACCAAACGTTGAATCTCATTAGTTCCTTCATATATTGTACAAATCTTAGCATCTCTGTAAGCTCGCTCAACTTCCATACCTTTTAGATAACCACTTCCGCCGAATATTTGAAGGGCGTCATTAACAATCTCAAGACAAACGTCAGAAGCGTATTGTTTCGCCATAGCTGATTCCATGCTATAACGCTCATGATTTTGTTTAAGCTCTGCCGCACTGTAAATAAGCAATCTAGCCGCCCTAAGCTTTGTGGCCATATCCGCCAATTTAAATGCTATAATCTGCTGCTGGCAGATAGGTTTGCCAAATTGAACTCTTTCTTTTGAATACTCTAAAGCCTTCTCATAAGCGCCTTGTGCGATGCCGAGAGCCTGAGCTGCAATACCAATACGACCACCATCCAAAGTGGACATAGCAATCTTGAAACCTTCACCTTCCTTACCCAAAAGGTTTTCTTTAGGGACTTTCACGTCGTTGAAAATCAGCTGTGCAGTGGCAGAAGAACGAATACCCATCTTGTCATAATGTTTACCAAAGCTAAATCCTTCCCAGCCCTTCTCCACAATAAAGGCACTGATGCCGCGTGTACCTATATCCGG
>WASR01000247.1:0-2466 GCA_009712615.1 Methanobacterium sp.
TAATAATAGAAAGATAAAATAAATAACACTCTGTTATTTATTAACAAGGTGTTACATATGAAGTTTGAATAGATTTAACGTCTTTTGATAGCCAAAATCATTACCACATGTATTTAATCTCTGTTCAACTCTCAGAGCGTATCACTGTTAAGTTTGCAGCAAATATCGTGGTTAATAACTGTAAAAATGGTGATATGAATATCATGAGAATCATCCAGCCAATGAAACTGGCCACGGGATCGTAGAGTATCATTGGAAGTCCAAAATGTACAACCTTGGTTGTAGCTCCCCATAACATTGGAATGAACCTAGCCCACATTAAAACCATGAGAACAAATGTGAATCCTGAAGTTATCAGGGCATACTTAAATATTCTTTTTAAAAAGATTTTAACACTCATATCCGGGTTGTAAAGTCTTTTAGCAAGGTACCATCCAAGAGGGAATCCCAGTAGTATTGAAAAGAATGGCACTCCCATTCCCAACGGTCCTATGCATATCAGATCAACTACTATGTATATAAGAAAAGCTTTTTTAAAACTAATGTTCCATATCCAGTCCATGTTATATTTTCTCCGATATTTTACTCTGATATTAGTTTTACTCTGATCATATTAGTAACTCAATATACATCCTATGAATTATGTGAGCTATCATTGTTCTAGATCATAGGTAGTCCTGATGATATCAATTATTTTTTGTCTCACATCGTCAGGCAAGCCCCTGAATGGTCTGGGTTTCATGGTGCCGAAGTATGGATCTTCGAATGTGAGGTTCTCAAACTCCACATCATGGTTGTACCGGGGTATCAGGTGCCAGTGTACATGGGGGTCTGGAGCTTCCTCTAGATAAGATGCATTCATGAGGGATCCCCAGTTGAACATGGTAACATCAAAACATTTCTTAAGGATGTGTTCCATTTTACGTACCAGTTCTCCAAATTCTAGCCATTCATCCGACGTGAGCCCGGAAAGATCAGATTCATGCCTGTTTAGGGCCACCACACATGTTCCAATGTTACTCTGCTGTGGAGCCAGAAAAACTATCCAATGTGCAGTTTTCATAATGTAGTCGCCAAAATCATACTTCTCAAGTTTTTTACAGTATGGACATTCCAAACACCCACCCCCTAAGGAAAAGAGTTTCTATTGATAATTTCAATATTTTTTTGTTCATACTACCATAAATAATCCAAACATTCAAATTCCTGATTCTGAAACACAAAATCAATTTTCTTTTCAAAGAAACAGAATAAAACCACTGTACATAGGGTAAACCGACCATTTTTAGCACTAATATAAATATAATTTTAACCAGAATAATCATGTAAAAACATTGTAATATTTTAACGATTTTTGAGAACATGTCTTTAAATGTGTGGTAATCCCATGATGAACTACAAGCTACCTTCCATATCCATATTATTAGTACTGTTGTTACTATTCAGTCTGCTTTCATTCGGTATTTTGTTCCAGATACTGAGTTTAATAATCTTTGGGGCTATGATAGCCTATATTGTGAGGCCAATATCTAAGAAATTGCATCCATATGTGAGGTTTGAAACACTGGCCATTTTTCTGGCCATGATTATCCTTGCGGTGCCCCTTGTGCTGGTTGCCTACTTCACTATTCACCAGCTATTCATTGTTGCAGTGAATATTACAGGTGCACTACCTGCACCAACTACCAATGCAACTGCAGTTAACCAAACCATGGTCAATGCTGATGTTCAAAGTGCGGGACCCATAAACAGTATTGCAGCAAACTTCCTAGACGAGATAGCTAACCTGGTTGCCCAGTCTGTTGTATGGTTGGTGAGTCAAATAATCGGCTTTTTAGCTTCACTACCAGCACTATTCACAGACTTTATTGTGCTCCTGTTTTCGGTGTTCTACTTCGCCAAGGAGGGAGATAAATTTGTTGGATTCATAGAGGACCTACTGCCAAAAACACCCACGTTCTCTGAAATCTACAGCGAAGTGGATGCCATCTTGAAATCCATAATGATCACAAACGTCCTCTGCGCCGTGATCCTTGGTTTACTATCGGTAGTTCTTTACTACATACTGGGATATCCTTACATTCTACTTCTGGGTATTTTAACTGCATTTTCAGAATTTATACCAGTGGTTGGACCCTGGATAGTGTACGGAGCCCTTGGAGTGGTGGACATCCTGACAGGTAATCCAGTCAGGGGTGTTATTGTGATTATTGTGGGCTGGCTAATTGACACGGTTGTTGACTTGTACATAAGACCCAGACTCGCAGGAGAATTTACCAGCGTTCATCCCCTAATATTTTTGGTGGGATTTTTATTCGGAGCCCTAACACTGGGACTTCCAGGATTATTCATAGGTCCTTTAATTGTGGGAGTGACCTACGTACTATTTGCTAAGTACAGGGAAGAGAGGTTAAAAACTAGCCCATAAAAACAGGGTGAACATTTAAAAACTCTTAACTATGATAT
>WASR01000247.1:2476-4525 GCA_009712615.1 Methanobacterium sp.
CTTTATGAGTATTTAATTAATGATAAAACTTTGAGGAGAATTTGTAATTATGAGCTTTCTTAATCCAGAGGAGAAAGATGTTAATCACTTTGAAAGAACAGTCCTGATTATTATGAGGGTGTTCTTATTGATTGCAGGTATTTATATCACAATATTTGGAGGCATTAATGGTAGTGAGAGAATTTTCGGTGTTCTAATATTGTTTGCACTTTTAATAATCAATGCACCGGCATTTTTCACACGTCATAAAATACGTGCAATACCCATTGAAATTGAACTTTTAATCCTGTTCATGGTACTTTTTGAACTTGTTGGTGGAGATGCACTTGGCCTCTACGTTAAGTTACCCCACTACGACAACTTTATGCACTTCATGCTCCCATTATATGTTGCACTCATAGGTATGATGGCAGTTTACACCATGTACTACTACGGTAGGCTCAAAGCATCCTACTGGGAAATGGCCATACTAATCGTGATAGTCACAATTGGATTTGGGGCAATGCTTGAGATGGGTGAGTACACCTACGACAAGTTCCTGTCCAAGGGTCCTGTGGGACAAATAACAGGAAACACCCAGATGCAGGGTTCACCCACCCAAAACGCCATAGACGACACTATGAACGACGTATTCACAGACACACTGGGAGGAATTGTAGGAGCCGTGCTGGGGGTGTACTTCATAAGACGGGCTGAAAAACACGGAGGCCACTGGAAGGTGGCAGATGAAATAGAAAGAATGGGAGAAGGTTAAAAAAAGGATACCAAAAAAATTAATTAACCAATTATTGTTTTTTTTAGAAATTAATTGATTTTAGAAATAATTGATTAACTTTTTTATATTTTTTTAGATGTTGCATCTTTAATTTTAATGTAGGATTCTGATACTGCGTTGTTTAGGCTGCTCTGTATGAGTGATGTGTCTCCTGTTTTTATCCAGTTTGTCCATTCGGAGGTGCTGTTTGTGTAGAGTTCATCCATGGACTGGTTTAAGCTTGTGTTGATATGGGGTGTGAAGCAAATTGCTTCCAATTCAAACTTGGTGTGTAAATATCCCCTTTGACCCCCACCTGTGTGTGGAGGACATAGACCATCACTGATGTAGTGTGATGCTACACCAAAACAGTAACTAGCATTACTGTAATCCCCTGCTTGGTAGTAGTTTCTGCCCTGGTTTAACCAGTAATCTGCATAAGCCTGACTCTGGGGATAGTGGTGATTTTGAAAGTCCAAAAATCTTAGATCTGGATCTCCAGCACCTTCCATCATCTCAAAAAGACTTAAATTTTCATGAACATCATCGGGAAGGGTGTAGTAAACTTGATAAACAATTTCATAATGATTGGGTTCGGCCCAGGCAGCTGCAGGTTCAATTTGAACCATGAAAAATAATAGAAACCCCAGAACTACCATTAATTCTAATTTTCCCTTTATCAACAAATATCTCCAGTACAATAAATCATTTAATTTACTTATTATCATCTTCAAATATAAACAATTCATCAATAGTTGTTTTTAAAACAACCGCAATATCATGAGCTAGTTTAAGTGAAGGATTGTATTTGCTTTTTTCTAGGAATACTATTGTTTCCCTTCTTACTCCAACTTGCTCTGCAAGATCTGCCTGAGTTAAATTGTATCTTGCCCTGAATTCTTTAATTCTTGTTTTCATGGTTTCATGTCCAAAGTAGCTTCATTTATTCTATGTCTCCAATTCTGGATAATATTGTATTTGAAATTAACATAGTTGTGACCATTACAAATATTACCAATCCCATCAATTCAACTGGATCATGAATCCTCCCGGCCCATTGCATGGAAACCATGAGAAAACATAGAAATATCAGGGTGATGTACCATGACCATGTGGCTGCCATGGTCCCAATTTTTCGCAAACGCTCGTCCTTTGCTGTTTTTTCCATTCCAATATATGCAAAGAAACTACCAACATAAATTATGATTCCAAAAAGTAATCCTATGGCAGTTAAATCGTTCATGGTTTTATATGCCATAAAATATAATGAATCAACTAATAATATATCTGATCCA
>WASR01000343.1 GCA_009712615.1 Methanobacterium sp.
CATTAGGAGGGAAAATATATGGATGAAAAAATGGTTGAAGCATTAAACAGCCAATTAAATGCTGAGATGTACTCTGCATATCTTTACTTGTCCATGGGAGCTTACTTTGAAGATCTAGATCTGAGCGGTTTTGCAAACTGGATGAGGGTACAGGCTCAAGAGGAGATGACTCACGCCATGAAGATACATGACTTTATAATCCAGAGGGGAGACAGAGTCACATTAACCAAGATAGAAGCTCCTCCAACAGAATGGAAATCTCCTGTAAATGCATTTGAACATGTTTATGAACATGAACAGAAAGTTACAGGTTTAATTAACCAGCTTGTTAACTTGGCACTTTCTTTAGGGGATCATGCAACCAACAACTTCCTGCAATGGTTCGTTGCAGAACAAGTTGAAGAAGAGGAATCCTCAAGTGGAGTTCTAAAAAAGGTTCAAATGGCCAACGATTCTTTAAGTGGAATGTTAATGCTTGACAACGAACTAGCACAAAGAATTTTCACACCTCCAACAACAGCAAATTAACATTTCATTCCATTAAATATCTTTTTTTTTAATTTTTTCACAGTTTCCGGACATATTTTTGATTTTTTACTAAGATTATCCTTGTGCTACTGTTTTGTCAGTCCATCATTTTTTGGATCTCATTTTAACAAAAAAACTCTAATCTTTATACCAAGAATTATTCAACAGCACTGAATTAAAGAGATAAGTTCATTTTATATGAATTGTAAATTTATTTTAACACTAAAAAAAATGAACTCCGGGTGTAGTATGGAAGATTACGATCAAAAATATTATAAATCTAGATTTTACTGGCTATGGAGAACAATTATCCTGTGGATAGGTTCATCTTTGGGTTTCATGCTTGTTGCATATTTATCAGTGGGACTAAGCGTAGATTCTTGGGAAACAGCATTCATTGCTGCTGGAATTGTAGGTATACTAAATGCTATTTTATGGCCCCTACTATCCAGAATTTTACTTCCATTCATGGTTTTTACAGTAGGTATTGGTGCATTACTACTCAATGGACTTCTCATATGGCTCGCTACTAATTTTGTTAGTGGAATAACCATTAATGGACCAGCTTTAATAATTACTCCAATTGCAATGGCTGCAATTTCAACACTGCTCAATGGAGTAATGACAATAGATGATGATGCCACATGGTACCGGGGTATAAGGGACAATGTAAAAAAAATAGACAAAGATTCAGTTGCTAAAACTCCAGGAGTAATCTTCATGGAGATAGATGGACTTGCAAAGAACATACTCCTGGAAGCAATAGAATTAGGGGACATGCCAACACTTAAAAGATGGATTGAAGAGGGTTCACATAATTTAAAGGGTTGGGAAACTGATTTATCAAGCCAAACTGGTGCCAGTCAAGCAGGAATATTACATGGTAACAACGAAGATATGGTGGCATTCAGGTGGGTTGAAAAAGATAACAACAATAAAATCATGGTTTCTGTTGGTTTAAATGATGCTCCAATACTTGAAAAACGAATATCCGATGGAAATGGATTACTTGCCAAGCATGGAGCAAGCAGATCAAACCTGTTTTCTGGTGATGCAAATGATGTTATATTCACATTTAGCCAGATGAAAAACCTAGGAAAATTTTACAACAAAGCATGGAAATACGTTTTTTCAAACCCGTCCAATTTCAGTAGGATAGTATGTTTATTCCTATACGACGCATTTTTGGATTATGTCTCCCAGTTAATACACAGAATCAAGGATATTAGGCCCAGAATTTATAGAGGTATTACATTTCCATTTGTAAGAGCAGGTGCCAATGTATTTTTACGAGAAATTACCACTTTAGCTTTGATAGGAGATATATTAAAGGGTGAGATAGATGTTGCATATGTTACATATTTGGGATACGATGAAATTGCACATCACTCCGGAGTAAGGGATTTTGATGCATTCATAGCACTCAAGGATCTGGACAAACAATTTCACAGGGTAGAAATGGCATCAAAACTATGTCACAGACAGTATCAACTCGTTGTACACTCAGATCACGGCCAGACAAATGGAGCAACATTCAAACAAAGATATGGATCATCATTGGAGGACCTGGTAAGAGAATTATTGCCTGTAGAAACACAAATATTTGCAGATATGTCACCATCCACTGGTGACCACTTTGTTTCTGCTTTCACATTACCTGGAGATAAGGTTAAGGAATATTTCAATGATAAGACTCATGATGTGACTAGCTACATTCAGAAGTACAACCCATTAAAAAAACCTGATCTGGTTAATGAGACCGACGCAAATGTTTTAGTATTGGCATCTGGCAATCTAGGCATGATATATTTGACTGACTACGTTCAAAGGCTCAACTATGAGGAAATAAATCAAATTTACCCTGATTTGATACCTGGACTTGCAAACCACGAGGGAGTATCATTCATAATGGTTGATTCTGAAGTTAACGGAGCACTCGCAATAGGAAGTAAGGGAACTTACTACCTTGAAACTGATGATGTTGATGGAGAGAATCCACTGGCAGATTTTGGTGAGAATACAGCAAAACATCTAAGGAGAACCCATGGATTTAAACACACACCTGATGTACTGGTTATCAGCATGTACGACAAGGAGAACAATGAAGTTGCAGCATTTGAAGAACTTGTTGGAAGCCATGGAGGTGTGGGTGGAGAACAATCTTATCCATTCATTTTACACCCAAGTAAGTGGAACATCCCAGATGGAATAGTAGGGGCAGAAAATGTTTACCAAGCATTCAAATCTGAAATTTCCAAAAATCATCAAGATATCGAAAATCAAGGTTCATGTAAACTAGATCCGGCTATGAACTAGTAATAAATTAACAAAGGTTTTTCAAATTTTTATTAACCCCTATTTTCAATCTTTTAATTTTTTCAGCGATAGTAGTCTATTAAATCACCCATGTGCTTCGCAGTCCAGTTAGAAACTTCATAACCAACATTGTTTGTTTAGAATCAACAAAAAGTTGAGGGTAATTCTTCAAATCGAGTTGATCTTTACACATATCGTTGTAAATAGATAATTTTATCGCATTAAAATGTTTTAGACTAATTAAAACCTAATTAAACTCTAAATATTCCTTTTTAAAAAGAATTAAATAAAAATAACAACATAATATTAGTGATTTATGTATGAAAGTGAGGGTGTTTTATGGGTGAAAAAATTTACGTGACAAAAAAAATCAAGCATAACGAAAAGGGAATTCCACTAATCGGAGATAAATTCCCAAAAATGGAAGTTCAAACAACTAAAGGTATGATGAAACTTCCAAAAGCTTTTAAAGGAAAATGGTTTGTTCTTTTTAGCCATCCTGCAGATTTTACACCTGTTTGTACAACAGAATTTTTTGCCTTTCAAAAGAGGTACGAACAATTTAAAGAGTTTAACTGTGAACTCATTGGTCTCAGTATCGACCAAATATTTGCACACCTCAAATGGATAGAATGGATCAAAGATAACTTGGATGTAGAGATAGAATTTCCAGTTATTGCAGATACTGGGTGTATAGCAAACAAATTGGGATTGATACACCCAGCCAAAGCAACTAACACAGTGAGGGCTGTTTTTATTATCGATCCCAAGGGAATAATAAGGGCTATCCTTTATTATCCACAAGAATTGGGACGTAACGTAGACGAAATTCTTCGAATGATCGAAGGTTTCAACCAAATCGAAGAAAAAGAAGTAGCTATTCCTGCAAATTGGCCAAATAATGAATTAATAGGTAAAGGACTTATTATTCCACCGGTGCCAGACATTGAAGCGGGTAAAAAACGTGCAGACAAGTATAAATGTTATGATTGGTGGCTATGTTACAGGAACTACTACAAATGGTAATAATGGAGGTTTAAAAAAAATGGCACAAAAAAACTATCAATTACCAGAACTTCCCTATGGTTACAAGGATCTTGAACCCTACATATCCGAAGAACAGCTCAAAATTCACCATACTAAACACCATAAGGCATATGTTGATGGAGCAAATGCCATACTGAAAAAATTTGACAACAGAGATTCTGAAGAGTTTGATGTCAAAGCTGTTTCAAAGGAACTGACGTTTCATGTAGGAGGATATGTACTGCACAAATTTTTCTGGGAAAATATGGGGCCTGCAGATAAGTGTGGAGGAGAACCCACAGGTACAGTAGCAGAGTACATAGAAAAAGATTTTGGAAACTTTGATAGGTTTAAAAAAGAGTTTTCTCAGGCAGCTGCAGGTGTTGAAGGGTCCGGATGGGCAGTTTTAACCTTGTGCAGGATGACCAACAGAATATTCATAATGCAAGTGGAAAAACACAACGTAAATCTTATTCCAGGATTTAGAATCATGCTGGCATTAGATGTATGGGAGCATGCGTACTACTTGGACTATCAAAACAGAAGACCCGACTATGTAGAAGCCTTTTGGAATCTTGTTAATTGGGAAGAAGTTAACAGAAAAATGGATGTCTGGTTGAGTTCACCACTTTAACTAAATCCATTATTTTTTT
>WASR01000053.1:0-1926 GCA_009712615.1 Methanobacterium sp.
GGGTTCTGTTGCCACTGCTCCAATTAGCAGGCCCAAAGAAATTGCAACTATTGTCATTGCAACAACCACAGAATAATTTAGGGCAGTTAAATAGTTCTGATTAACAAGGGTAGCCAAACTCAAAAAGCTCAGGGAACCTGGAACGAGTATCCAGAATGCGGGCATAATGGAAATGAAACTTGGAGTTCTATGTTCTTGTCTTTCAACTACTGTGCCGCTTATGGCCATTAATAATGAACCTAAAAATGCTCCAAAAAAGCTTCCTAATAGATGGTTTCCTATAGTTTGACCAAAGAATGCAACGTAAACTATGAGTAAAACCCATGGTAAATCCTTATTTTTTATGGACATGAACAGATACATTCCTATTGTAAACATTAGAACTCCAAGATAAGGAGCCCACCATCCCAGGGCGTTTGCAGTGCTGGTTACAAAGAATTCAGGTTCTTGAAACCCTGTGACTTGAATACCTATCAGAACTCCAAACAGAATCAATAATAAAATTGCAGTTCCATAGATGACCCTGCTTGATCCGGATATTATTTCTCCATAGGCCAGCTCGAACATTCCTGTTGTTAGTGTTGCTCCAGGAAGGAAATATGCTAGGGCTGGAAGTAACATGGTAACTGAACCTGCTATTAAACCAGTTTTTAACGACCAGAGAAATATTGATGATACAATAAATGCGGCTATAACTGGCAAAATAAGCATGAAACGATTCCGTCCCCTGCTCAAAATCAATATTATTCCTATGATGGCCCCTAAAACTCCCGAAACAATCAACTGTTCGGGGGTGGGTTGTAAAAGCATCCCTATACCCATTGAAAAAAGAATATATCCTACCAGAATGCCAACAGGTCCAAAGCAATGTTTTTCGGCTAAAATCTTTCTTAAACACTTTTTTGCTTCTTTAGGGGGTATTTGGGCCTTTTCTACCTTGTAAACAAGATCATATATTTCAGAAACTTGATTCAAGGGTAACATGCCTGGTTTTTGATTTGCAGCATTTAATGGTGCTGATTCATGCTCACCTATCTTAATGAGAATCATGGTGGGGAATATCAGAATTTCTGCTTCTTCACCATATGCATCTGCTATTCGTTCCAGGATGGAGGTAATATCCACAACTGATATTCCTGAAGCAGTCAATGCTTTGCCAAGTTCTGTCAGGAAATCTAAAAGTCCATCTGATGAGATGCTAGTTCCTGTGTGTTTTTTATTCATTAATATTAATCCTGTCAACTAGTTGACTCAAACTTATTGTTTACTTTTTTCGAGAAATTCCTGTGGTGGATCTTGTGATGTCTGAGTAATCAACTTCTGCCTTCCATCTTGATTTGCATTCACATTCAAAGGTTTCTGGCACAGTTTGATCAAGGTTTGATTCTATTATAATGGCCTTTAATTTAGAGTTACATTTTTTACAGTTGTAAGGTCCTCTACTGCTTCCAAAACCTGCTGTATCCATAATAACCGGAATTTTTACATCACTTCTAACTCTTTGAATAATTTCCATTACACTCCATATCCACGGTGGTTGATAGGACCCTTTCTTCCATAGTAGTTCCATTAGGGTGTCTTTATGGATGGTGGCAGGGCAAAATGAGATTCTGCTTGCACCCACAGATTCTGCGTAAAATGCGGAGTTCACAGCCTCTTCGATTGCATCTTTTTCTGAAGTTAATATGGGTTTTACAAATAGATAAGCCTTTGCACGAACATCACACTTAAATTCAGAGTTTTTTATAATATTAACGGCTTTTTCAAAGTCTTCCCTAGAAAAACCTTTGTTTATCTTTTTTTCCCGTGTGTAATCATTTGAAGTTTCGAGCCCAATTCCGATTTCAAATATTTTGTCTCCGAGTGCCTCACAACATTCCTTCAGCACATTTTCAGTGATAAATTCTGGTCTGGATTCTACAACCA
>WASR01000053.1:1936-4522 GCA_009712615.1 Methanobacterium sp.
GGTTAATAAAAATACATGAAACAAATATTTTCACGGCAGATTGCTCTGTAATGTCATATCTGGAAAAACAATCCTTGAATATGTCTATAAGTTCTTCTGGAGGCACATCTTCCAATGGAGAGTCGGCAACATAGCTGCACATACTACAACCACCAGATTCTGAAACTGCCCAAGCACAACCTGATGTTGGTAATACCACGTAAATGGCATTTCCTTTTCCTGAATAAAGGATATCTTCTCCAGACCAGCTTGCAGTCAATTCTTTAGCCGATTTTTTTTCCATTTTAGCAATTGCATTCTCTCTAATTTCTTTGGTTAAATTTTCTATTTCCATTTAAAACCCTTGCCCAATCAATTGATGATCATGATCCATGTAATGAAATAATTTCTTAATATTACCATCTATCCCTAATTAATATAGGTACCTTGGATTGATAAAAACTATGCATGAATTGATTACCATGAAAAAATCAGTAAAATTTACACTATAACAAAATTAAGAAATCATGGCATGGTTTTAAAGTGAAACAGAGTTAAAAATAAAATAAATAATAATAACGAGTATTTACTCGTTATTTAGCATTATTTGTGGTATTAAACATCAGATCGTATTGTATATCTAAAAATGATCCTGTGGAATCTTTCACACATTTGTTGTGCAGAGTGATCATGTATGTTGTACCTTTTTTGAGTGTTTGACTGGGTTTGATGTTTAATGTGCTGCCTGAGATGTTTGCACTGAATTTTACGGGTGTTCCATTTTTAGTTGTAAATACTATTTCAGAAGTATTCAACGAAGTAACTGGACCTGAGAAGTTAATTTTTATTGTTTTATGCAGGTCTTGAACAACTCCCCTATTCACTGGATCTGAATCACTAACATATAAAAGGGGTCGTGTTTTGTAATTGCTAATAAATGGTGTTTTTAATCCGTTCCCTGACAAATCTGTGATGCTGTTGGTGTGCAGTACTAAAGTGTACGAAGCCCTGTTCCACTGAATGTATTGGGGTGTGATATAGAGGCAATTACCCACTATTTTCGAAGTTAATGGAACTCCAAATTTACCGTCCATGTGAAGTTCTATCCATGGATTTTTACCATATTTAATTGCTTCACTGAATGTTATTTTGATTATTTTAGTTCTATGAACATTTATTGTATTATTTAAAGGATCGATTGTTGTAACTTTGGGTGGAATGTTATCTTTTATTGTCACCGATGTTTTGGTGATTTGTGAATCTACTGTAGTAGTTAACAAAGCGGTACCGGCTTTAGATCCACTTTTAAAGATTGATTGTGCAATTCCATCCAATGTTGATGACTGACTATTAGTAGTTCCTAAAGTGCTTGTAAAAGTAACAGGTATTCCGTTAATTACATGGCCGCCAATTGGGCTGTGATAGTTTCCATTTGAATCATGTAGTAGGTCTGCTGTGATTGTTGAATTATTGTTGTTAGTCACTGCTGTTGGGTTTGAGTTAACTGTTAAAATTAGCCATGGTGATGCTGTAACACCTCCAAAAGTATTGGTTCTTGGATCCATACTTGATCCCCACCAGTTTAATGATGCATCCAGTGAAATCATGTTATTGTAGATTGCACTGCCTGTTGTTGCTGTGTTTCCAAATATTCTGTTGAAATTTACTGTGGCAGTACCTCCATTGAAAATAGCGCCCCCTAAAATTGCATTGTTACTGGTCAGATCATTTCCAATCATGGTTAGTGTACCACCATTAAAGACTGCTCCACCTTCAGAGTATGCAGTATTTCTTGATATGGTACTGCCATATACTTGACTTAATCCCCCGTTTATAACGTAGATTGCTCCTCCATATGCAGCATTGTTGTTACTGAAGTTAGTGGTTGATATTGCAAGTGATCCTCCATCGTTATCAACAGCTCCACCCCACATTCCCAAGTTGTTTTTGAAATCACAGTTATTCATAATCAAAGTACCGTTACTGTATATGGCACCACCATGTTCTGCTTCATTTCCCACACATTCAATTCCCTTCAAAGTGAGTGTGCCCTCATTGTTAACTGCACCACCAAATTGTTTGGAATTTCCACCTGTTAATGTCAAATTACATATATTAACATTCGTTCCAGGTAGAATGTGAAATATTTGCGAGGCATTAGCCCCATCTATGATGGTTTTCCCAGTGCTTTCACCTAAAATTGTCATTTTAGTTGAAATTGTAATGTCACCTTCTTTGTAGTAACCATTGGCAATATTTACAGTACCGTCAGTTTTAACAACACCAGTAGCATTTTTAATCGTTGCCTTTGGCCCAGTTGTACCGCCTGTCCATTTTGAACTTGACCCATCCCAGAGATCATTTCCAGAGTTTCCATTGACATAGATTGTGTCTACTGAAGATGCTGATACTGTTCCAACACTGTAGGAAAAAATAATCATTAAAAACATAAATAAAATTCCAAATATTAAAATACCGTGTTTCTCATCCTTCATAGAATTGAAGGAAGATATGCATTGATTTAAAATCATTCCGCCCCCCCAAAATTTTTTTATCAATCTAAATATTCACACTTAATAAAGGATAGGTCATGGCTTGCTATTATAT
>WASR01000291.1 GCA_009712615.1 Methanobacterium sp.
CGTTGTACCTTTGCGGGTACCGTGGGTTCGAATCCCACCCCCTCCGCCATTTTCCCAGCTGTCACAGTTGTTCGCCATTGCCGGCGAACACATTGAAAAATAGAGGGTCTACCCCAAAGAAGGGGGATTGGCCTTATTGCGTAACCAAGCCATTGCGGCCAGAATGCCTCCGCTATTCACGCGGGGGGTGGTAAGTGCCGAATCCCGAGGCCGAGGCAAGGGAAAATATTGACCGCCTATTGAAAGCGGCCGGCTGGGTTCTCCAGGACTACAAAGACTTCAATCGCAACGCCGCACTTGGGGTGGCTGTGCGCGAGTTCCCGTTGCCGTCGGGAGCCGCCGATTACCTGTTTTTCATAGACGGTAAGGCGGCTGGCGCGATCGAAGCCAAGCCCGAGGGTGTGACCCTGCTGGGGGTGGCGGAGCAAACCGAAAAGTACATCGCTCCCCTGCCGCCCTATCTCAAGGCCCACCGCGACCCGCTTCCCTTCGCTTACGAAAGCACCGGGGTCGAAACCTTCTTCCGGGACCTGCGTGACCCCAAGCCGCGCTCGCGCCGCGTCTTCGCCTTCCATAGGCCCGAGACCCTGGCCGGCTGGCTGAAGGATATGGATACGCTGCGGCATCGGCTACAAGGGATGCCTGAGCTTGATCCAAGGGGCTTGCGCGGCTGCCAAATCGGGGCGGTAACGGGGCTGGAAAAATCACTCGTCGCCGACCATCCCCGCGCTCTGATCCAGATGGCGACCGGAGCGGGGAAGACCTTCACCACATGCTCGTTCGTCTACCGGCTCGCGAAGTTCGGCGGTGCCAAGCGCATCTTGTTCCTGGTGGACCGGGGCAATCTGGGGCGTCAAGCCCTGCGCGAGTTTCAGGCCTTCCAGACCCCCGATGATGGGCGCTTGTTCACCAGCCTCTACGATGTGCAACGGCTGACCTCGAACACCATCGATCCCCACGCCAAGGTGGTGATCACCACCATTCAGCGGCTGTACTCGATCCTCAAGGGAGACGCCGCCTTCGACGCCGAGGACGAGGAGCATTCGGAGTTCGAGACTGCCGATTGGAATGCACCGCCCAGGCCGGTCAGCTACAACCCGAAGCTCCCGATCGAGGCTTTCGATTTTATCGTCACCGATGAATGCCACCGTTCGATCTACGGCCTGTGGCGTCAGGTGCTGGAATACTTCGACGCCTTCCTGATCGGCCTGACCGCGACCCCGTCGAAGCAGACCTTGGGTTTCTTCAATCGCAACCTCGTCATGGAATATCCTTACGAGCGATCCGTTGCCGATGGGGTCAACGTCGATTACGACATCTACCGTATCAAGACGCGGGTGTCCGAGCAGGGCAGCAAGGTCGAGGCGGGCTTTCACATCGGCAAGCGCGAACGCAAGACGCGGCGCACCACCTGGGAACAACTGGATCAGGACCTGACCTACGCCAGCAAGGACCTGGACCGGTCCGTGACCGCCCCCGATGTGATTCGTACCATCCTGACCCAGTACCGCGCCGCGTTGGCGTCGGACCTTTTCCCCGACCGCACCTGGGTGCCGAAGACACTGATCTTCGCCAAAAGCGATGACCATGCCGAGGAGATCGTCGGCATGGCCCGCGAGGTGTTCGAGCAAGGCAACGATTTCTGCAAAAAAATTACCTACCGCACCACCGGGGAGGATCCCGAGGATCTGATCAAGCGGTTCCGCACCGCATCTATGCCGCGCATCGCCGTGACGGTCGATATGATCGCCACCGGCACCGACATGAAGGCCATCGAGGTGCTGATCTTCATGCGCGACGTGCGTTCCGACATTTATTTCGAGCAGATGAAGGGGCGTGGCGCCCGCACCATCACCAAAGCCGATCTCCTATCCGTCACCCCCGACGCGAGGCTGGGCAAGGACCGCTTCGTCCTGATCGACGCCGTCGGCGTGACGGAAAGCGCCAAAACCGACCACCAGCACCTCGAACGCCCGCGCCCTGTCGGCTATGACAAGCTGCTGCACCATATCGCGCAAGTCCGGCGTGACGAAGAAGCCTTATCGTCCCTTGCCGGACGTCTCGCCGCCCTCGACCGGCATATCAACGACGATCAACGCAAACGCATTGTCGAAGCCTCGGACGGGCTTTCGTTACACGATCTGTCCAACACCTTGTTGGATGCGATCGAGCCCGAGAGCATCGAAGCTGCCGCCAAGGCGACATTCGGTCCATCCCCTAGCGATGCACAAACCCACAAGGCCGCCGAGGAATTGAAGGACAAGGCCAGCGCCCCCTTCGACCATCCGACCCTTCGCAACCTGCTGAAGCAGATCCACGCCGAAGCCTATATCGTCATCGACGAGGTGACGGTCGACGAGATTACCTATGCCGGTTTCGATGTCGAGCGGGCGCGGCAGATGACCCGCCGCTTCGCCGAGTTCATCGAAACCCACAAGGACAGCCTGACGGCGTTGCAGATCATCTTCAGCCAGCCCCATGCCCGGCGCCGGCTGACCTATGACGCGGTTTCCGATCTGCGCGACGCGCTGTTGGCCCCGCCGTGGCATCAGGACACCGCCCAGGTCTGGCAGGCTTACAAGCGCCTGGAAGCGGGCAAGGTGCGCGGCGACCGGCCGGAACGGGTGTTGGCCGATCTGGTGTCGCTGGTGCGTTTCGCGTCCGGTATGGATGAGGCGTTGGAGCCGTTTTCCATCCCGGTGGCCCGGCGCTTCGAACTGTGGCGTGGGCGGCGGATCAAGGCGGGGCAGTCCTTCACCCCGGAGCAGGAGGAATGGCTGCGCCTGATGCGCGACCACATAGCCATGAACGTGGAGATCACTGACACAGACCTACAGGAGATGCCCAGTTTCTTCGAACGCGGCGGGCTGGTAAAAGCTCGGGCACTGTTCGGTGGCGGTTTGTCCGGACTGCTGGATGAACTGAACGACACGTTGGTCGCGTAAGGGCTGGGATGGATATTGAGAAAGACGAGTTGCCCGAGGGGTGGGCGTGGGCAAGCCTGCGATGCCTCGGCCATTGGTATGGCGGCGGAACACCAAACACGGAAACAGAAGCCTTCTGGTCTGGCAATATCCCCTGGGTCTCTCCGAAGGACATGAAGACATCGAAAATTGTGGATGCCCAGGACCACATCACTGAAGAGGCTATTCGAGCGTCGACAACCAATATGGTTCCCGAGAACTCGGTCATTGCGGTCACCCGATCTGGCATCCTCCGTCATACATTCCCAGTGGCCTTAACTGAGCGCTCGGTTGCCATAAACCAGGATTTGAAAGCCCTGGTGCCCTATCACGGACTTTCGGCAGCTTACATTGCTGCTGCTTTACGCGCCTTTGAGAAGGAAGTCCTCGGAGAATGTGTGAAGCACGGGACCACCGTCCATAGCGTGGAATTCGACAAGCTGATGGCTTTTGAAATTCCAATCGCGCCACCGGCACGTCACCAGGAAATCGTCGAAAAGCTCGACGAGTTGTTGTCGGAAATCGACGAGGGTGAACGCGGGCTGCGCAAGGTTCAGGCGCTGCTGAAGAAGCACCGTCAGGCCGTGCTCAAGGCTGCTGTCACCGGCGAATTGACCCGCGATTGGCGCGAACGCCACGGCTCATCAACCGAGACAGGGGCAGCCCTTCTGACCCGCATCCTCGCCGCTCGTCGTGCCGCTTGGGAGGCAGACCAGAAAACAAAAGCCAAGGCGGCCGGCAAAGCCTTGAAGGGAGAAGCATGGAAGGAGAAGTACGAAGAGCCCGCCGGTCCTGAGACGGAAGGTTTGCCAGCTCTTCCTCCCGAATGGGCTTGGGCTACAGTTGGTCAAGCGATGGGATTATTTGGGAACGGCCTGTCACTTCGGCCCAACGATACGCCGCCAGGCAACCCAATTCTACGGATCTCGGCCGTACGTCCAATGTCGGTCGATCCGAGCGACGTTCGGTATTACCCTTATGACGCTGAACGATACTACGTTGATATGAATGATCTGTTGTTCACCCGTTATAACGGTTCGGCGCATCTTGTAGGCGTTTGCGGACTTTATCGGGAGGCTCGTCCCGTGTTATTCCCCGACAAATTAATTAGGGCGCGGGTTCATTCTCCGAAACTCACTGTCCCAGGCTTTTTGGAAATATGCATGAACTGTGGAGCTTCTCGGGGGCACATCGCATCGCGGGTTAAGACATCCGCTGGGCAACAGGGGATTGCCGGGGGTGATATCAAAATTGCCCCATTTCCGCTTCCTTCCGTGGATGAGCAGCGGCAGATCATCGATCGCGTCGAGGAGGAAATGTCCAAGATCGATGCCATGGAAGCGGTGGTCGCAGCCGAACTGAGGCGCGCCGGCCGTCTCCGCCAGACCATCCTCAAGTCCGCTTTCACCGGCAAGCTGGTTCCCCAAAACCCGGACGACGAACCCGCCGACGCCCTCTTGGCCCGCCTCCGCACAGATCGTGCCGCCCCGCCTCCGCCAAAGCGCCGAGGTCGGCCGCCGCATCTGGCCGCCGGAGCGCC
>WASR01000046.1 GCA_009712615.1 Methanobacterium sp.
AAATAATTGGATTAACCTAGTTAGTTTTCTCGAATTTTTATTTTACAAACAAGTTTCTTGCGGATATTTTGATTAAATTTCAACATTTTTCAGTAGTCCTTGTTTTAATTTTGAGTTTAGTAGAGACACTTGACCATGTTGTTTGTGAACTGTTCAATTTTATCTTCGTATCCATCATCACCTATTCCATGGAAAATGTCCAGATTCAAGGTATAAATGAATGTATTTATGGCAAGCACTATTGATGTGACTTCACAACAACTATTATCTATATTTTCGGACACAAATTGGCTCATGAGATCTCCGAAATCTCCCATTTCAGAATCAATATGAACGTTGTCTTCTGTTACCAAGATATTGAAAAATTCGAAGTTCTCACGGTAAAAAACTGCCATTCTTTTAATATATTCCCTCAAGAACTGTTCAGGGTTATCAATTTTCTCAAGATCCTCCATGAGGGTGATGCATTTAGCTTGGAGTTTTTCATAATTGACACTCATTGCCTCTTTGAATAAATTTTCCTTGGTTTCAAATTTTCTAAAGAGTGTTATTTCTGAAAAACCAGATTTACTTGCGATGCTACGTGTTGTTGCAGAGTTGTAACCTTCTTTTGCAAAAATGTTTAGAGCTGCATCAAGAATTTTTGTTTTGGTTTCATCCATCATTTTAACCAGCTTAAAAAATATGAACTAATAATTATTTTACCATACAGTATACCATTTCAATGAAATTTTCAACCACAGAATCTGCTGACTTTCCAAATGAAGCTTTACGATTGTGATAATTTTCAAGGTTGACGATGTACACAAACGAAATAATGGAAATCCCTAATGTATCGTAATCAATATCCGGATTTTTAATATGCTTTTTAAGATAATTACCGGCAGAATCTGTTTGTTTGGCCATTAATTTTTCCATGGACTTATTTTCCTCATTTAGGGAGATATAAAACACTTCAAAGTTATCCATCATCACTTTTTGAGTTTTGATTATGAAATTGGCAATGAAATCTTTAACATTTTCATATTCTACATCATCAAAGACATTTTGCTTGAAATCATCCAACATCAATTCAACATTTTGTTTCAAAACCATTTCATAGAGATTTTTTTTGGTACTAAACTTCCTAAATAAAGTCATCTCTGTGAAGCCTGATTTTTCAGCAATTACCTTTGTGGTCGAAGATTTAAATCCGTTCTTGGCAAATATTTCAAGAGCAGCATCCATAATTTTCTGTTCAGTCTTGTCCGTCATAAAGATCATCTATTTTATTATTAATTCATTTACCCCATCTGAATTTATATTTGTAAAACTTAATCCCTTAACAATAATTAAAAGAGAATTATAGCCCAACTGTGAACATATGATATAGATATATACGAACTTGTTTTAAAAGGTTGCTCACATATCCCAATTTTCTTCATGGAAATTTTGGATCATTCACGATTGATTGGATATTTGTTCTATAGAAAATAAAAAAATGTAATAAACATGAGATAAATCTTAGATAATATTGCACAAGCATAATATTATGGTTTGTGGGTTAACATAGGGCATGGAGAGAAAAAAATTTTAGGTAAGAAAATAGGATCTTCGGAGGTTATGGATAAACCTCTGATTCAAAGGAAGGACTTGTTTAACAAACTCTCTAATGCCAAGGATGTCATCATCATTCTTTGGATGCTTGCAGATATCATCCTTTTAACACTGACTTATTTTGTCAATCTAAGTAATATATATGCGTTCATAGTTATTTTTGACACAGGACTGTGTGCTGTGTTAATAACAGAGTTCAGTTACAACCTATACAAAAAGGAAAATAAATTGGCATATCTGCGTGAGGATTGGAAGGGTGTTATCGTTGATATACTGGCCATGTTTCCATATGAACTCTTAACATTCGGTTCATACGGTTTTATAAGACTTTTAAGGTTAGTTAGAATATTTGCACTTTTTGGAAAGGGCAGAAGGAATATATTCAATTTCGTCGAAAAAACCCATTTAAATTACATCCTTTTCACTCTGATACTCATTGTTGCTGCTTCCACCATAGCTGTTTTGGTTTTGGAAAGCAGCCCCGCAGACGAGATAAACACTCCATTAGATGCTCTTTGGTATGTTGTTTCCACTGTTACCACAGTGGGATATGGTGACATAGTTCCAATATCTCCGGCTGGGAAGGCTCTGGGTATTATCTTGATGATAGTTGGTGTTGGATTTTTCAGCCTTTTAACAGCTACCCTTTCTTCTTACTTCATGAGAGACATGGAATCTGAAGAAAAAGAACTGAAAGAACAGGTTGAAAGTCTTGAAAATTCTATAAATGAAATGAAATCAGAAATTGCAGAGTTTAAAGAACTTTTAAAAAAAAATAGATGATGGATTTAATAATATCCATCATATGAACCATCGTAGCTATTATCGGATGAATAATCGTCGTCGTAATAACTGTAACTGTCATCGCTTGAATCATCGTAGTTGTCGTTGTAGTTATCATTAGAATCATCGTAGTTGTAGTTTGAGTCGTCGTCGTAGTTGTTGTCGTAGTTGTAGTTTGAATTATCGTTGTAATTTTGTTTGGTGTACTGGTCTGTGGTTGTTGATGTGGTGTTTGTTGGTAAGATCAGTTCCCTGTAAATAACTGCCCCTGTTTTTGCATTCAATATGATGCCGCCAACTACTTGCCCATTGTAGTAATAATAGCTGACATAAATTGCTTGGCCATCATGATTCTTCATGAGAACAGGATCGCTCACACTAACCCCTTTAGAAGCCTTTGACTTGGCAATTGACTTTGCCTTGTCGAAACTGATATACTCAGAACTGTATGGTATGCTGGTACCATTTTGCATGGTCTGATTTATGGTAGTAATGTTGATACTGTTATTAGCAGCAGCTTTAGGTGCTGAAATGTACATATATCCAAATGCGAAACTCAATGTCCCTGCCAATATGATTATGACAATTATTAGCAGAGTATTCCTTTTCATATCCATTTAAATCCCCCAATTTTCTCATGTATCTAAATAGGTTTTTAACCAAAATATTTCCTAAACTAAATATTTCTTTAACATATCCTAATATTCCTCAAAAATCTCATGAAACCATGAAACATACGAAATTATCATTATCTTTCCAGTTTAAGTCCGTCAACAGCCATTAAAAATTCATTTGCATGATTTAATTTTTCATTGTCAGAATCATTGTGGAATGTTTCATAAACCAGAGCAGGTATGCCTGCATTTATAAGTGGTTCTGTCACGTAAACTGTGCTGGTTGGATTAGGTGGAACATAGTATGAGAGCCATGGCAAGTCATTGGATAAATTTCTCCCAATGGATTCTGAGCTACTTCCTGCTACAGGTGCAAAAATAAATCTACTTTCATCCCAGTTTCCAACATTTGAATGAATATCAAGGGCTAATTTATACTTTTGATTGATTATATCAGGCACTGCAAATTTATTTGCAAGGAGCTGGCCATTCATCCTTCCACTTTGGTAATCATCGGGATCCTGTGTTACATTAACCTTGTAAATGGTGTAACCATACTTCAATGAATTGGAATTTTGTTTGATGGCATTTAACATGGCGATATGGGCATCAGATTCCAATGGATGTACACCCACAATGATGGCTATCTGGATGGGAGATTCCCTGTTGCCGTAGGGCCCTTCCTTAACAACAGATCCATAGGATGTGTTTCCAAGGTTTTGCGTGGAAAATCCAGAGTATTTTTGTTTTGTTTTCATTGGAGTAAGGTAGTACACTGTACAAATGGTTATTGTGAAGATGATTATGAGGCCCAGCACAATCATCACTAAATTTTTATTGTTCATCCCATCATCACTTATGGTATTGATACAGATTGAGGAAGCTGGCCTGTTGCTTTGTAATCCGAGAGCACCTTTGCAAACATGTTGAGTACAGTGTCTGGTGAGAGATCAGGTTGGCCAGGATTTGTTATGCCCACGTAGTTAGGTGAATTTTTGTAGTTGTCCATCCATGAAACAGTTCTCGAAGCGATGTTCACATAGTCGGATTTTATTATGGTGGCGGATGTAACAGTTCCTGCAGGATTAGCTGCACTACCATATGAATTTATAGGTATATTGCCTGTTTGACCGGCATTTAACATAACAACTGCCTTGGCAAGTATGTAAAGGCACTGGTTCTTATCGAGGGTGACTCCGTTGTAGGTAACACTCGAGATTGTGCCTTTATTTTTCATGATCTGGTAACCTAGGTTTGGTGCTTCAGACACTGGAAAACCATTGGCTGTTGAAACAGGAGTACCACTTGAATTTGTGTTGGATCCATTAACTGCCAAGGTCGGTGTTTGCTGATTGTTTTTTAGGAGGTAACCTGCTGTTATTCCTACACCTATAACCAGTACGATACAGACCGCTATTAAAACCTTCGTAAGGTTGCTGAAACCCTTATCATCTTTTTCTACATTGTACTTTCCATTAGAA
>WASR01000064.1:0-3369 GCA_009712615.1 Methanobacterium sp.
GTATATAGGAGTAATTATAGTTATCCAACAGATTCAGTACTTTATCCAGATTTTAATCAAGAACTAGTTGAATATATTGGGGAATAATTTATGACCATGACCAAGAAGGAAAAACTGGATGATGTACTTTCGGGTCTTTTGAAGGTGGGACAGATCAAGGCCTGTGCAGTTGTTTCAAAGGAAGGTCTTTTAATCAACGCAAGAAGACCTCCAGATGTGGATGCCAGAATTTTTTCGGCACTGTGTTCTACAATAATGGGTGCAGCTGAAGCAGCATCTGGACAGATGGCAACAGGACTTGTGAATCAAATATCACTAAAAACAGAAAAAGGAACAATAGTTCTGATACCTGCAGGACAAAAGGCTATTTTAACAGCACTAACAGAACCTGAAGCCCAGATAGGATTGATCTTTTATGAAATGGAAGGAAGGGCATTGATGGTTGATCAAATTTTAAGGGAGATGTGAATTATGAAAAAAACTCATATCCCCAAGTTAGATGATTTTTTAGGTGGAGGAGTTCCCGAAGGATCTTCCATGCTGTTTAGTGCAGTTCCAGGAGTTGAATGCGAGGCATTTGGTTATCAGATACTCAATGGATTTATTGAAGATGATGGGAAAGGATTCATTTTTACCAATGTTGCAGAACCTCCAAACATCACCTACGAATTCAGTAGGTACGGATGGGATCTTGAAACTCACATAGAAGAAGGTAAAGCATTTTTTGTAGATGGAGCTAGCAGTTTCATTGGAATGCCTCCAGAAGGAAAGTACGTAATAAATAACCATGAAGATGTATATGAAATGGTTAAAAAGGCTATTAATGATGTTAAAGGGGGAGTTGGAATTATCAACAACCTGTCAACATTAATAGATTACACAGATCCAACAGAGATCATACCCATGATCAAAGGTTGGAATGAAGAAGCATCCAAAACAGGAACTGTTCTGGTTTATCTTTTCACTGAATGGGATTACAAACCCGATCTGGTTGAATCATTAAAGGAATGTTTCAACTGTGTGGTAAGTTTAAACAGCATAGAGGAAAGGGTTATAATAGGGCAGGGATTCATGGTAACTTCTGCCTCATGGACAAAACCCCTAACCAACATGGTGCTTTTCTTTGTTATGCAGCCTGGAGGGGTGAAAATATACATCCCTAAGATATTGGTAACAGGTCCTTACAATGCTGGGAAATCGAGTTTTGTAAAGTCAATATCAGAAAAATCAGTATCTGTAGATAGGATGGCACTTGAAAAATTTCCAACCACCATTGCAATGGACATAGGCCATTTGGATCATGGGGGTTTCGTTGCTGACATCTTCGGTACTCCTGGACAAGAACGTTTCGATCTAATGTTGGATATTCTGGCAAAGGAAGCTGTTGGAGCATTCATATTAATTGATTCCAGCGCTCCTCAAACCTTTGCAAGGGCTAAGGAAATGATCAACAAAACACATTCTGAGGCAATACCAAACATCATAGTTGCTAATAAACAGGATGTTAAAGGTGCACTTTCACCTGAACAAATAAGGGAAAAAATGAATCTAAACGAACAGATTCCAATAGTACCCACCGTTGTAACTGATAATATTGGGGTTAACCAGGCATTGGACACACTTCTAAAACTACTATATGGGTGATTAAATGATTGTATGTATTGAATCAGGAATCCCTGGATTTGAAGAGATGACACATACAGATAGTTTTATGGGAGGAATACCCGAAAACTCAACCACACTGGTTTATGGACCACCTAAAACTGGAAAATCAATTTTTAGTTACCAATTCTGTTACAATGGCCTGATAAATGAAGAACCATGTCTCTACATCACAACCAACAAGGGATTAAAGATGTTTATAGCTGAGACAAATGATTACAACTTATCTGTCGATGAATATTTGATGAATGGTTCGCTGCATATCATTGACACAGTGTCAGATATTTTAGAGAAAAAAGTCGAACCAACAGAGACAGTTGTTAACTCTGAAATAAACAACCCGACAGATCTAATGGTTAACATTGGATCCAAAATAAACTTGGTAAGAAATCAGAATCCCAGGTTTAGATCTGTTTTAAATTCTGCAACCACACTCCTGGCATACAACGAAAGCATGCTGATAGTAAGGGTCATTAAAGCCTATCTCATGAGGGTTAAAGAAGCTGGAGGAACTCCTATAATTACCTATACTGAAGATTCAGCGGATAAAATCGTTGAAACCATGCTTAAATCAATGGTGGATAATATCATTAGGATGGATGGAAATGAATTACAAATCGAAGCCATGAAAGGATTTGGAAAGAGTGAAAATAATTACATCATCACTGAAAATGGAATCAAGCTGGAATAAAAATTAGTAGTGAAAGCTAAAAAAATGAGAATTAAAAAAATTTTTTCTAAGGATTCACCTTGTAACAATCAAAAATTTAGGTTGGACCAGTATACACAATCCCAAATCAATAGATGCAGATCATACAGAATCCTACAAACATGTGTAAAAAGACTCATAAGGCTTGAAACTAATATTTTCTAGTGAAGTAACTTAAAATTTATAATATTGTGTAGGTGAACATTTTGATTAAAACTACAGAATCCGGAATACCTGGATTTGATGAATTAACCAGTACTGATGAGTTTCCAGGAGGTATTCCCCTAGGCAGGACCACATTAATTTATGGCCCTCCAAAGACTGGTAAAACAATATTTGCAAACCAGTTCACCTATAATGGACTAGAGAACAAGATACCATGTCTCTACATCACTGCAGATCAGGGAATTAAACAGTTAACAAATAGTATGATGGAATTTAACTGGTTCTTACAAAGCTACATAGATAATGGGAACATATACATCATTGATGGTATATCTCAGCTTGCAGGTGTTAAACTCGAAGACACCAACAACTACAAAACAACCACCATAGGAAATCCTGCAGATATGATGGTAAAGGTGGGTATTGGTTCCAGATATGTTTACAGAAAATGTCCAGAGTTTAGATCTGTCCTGGACTCCGCTACAACACTGTTTGCATTTAATCAAGAACAAATGGTTTTAAGAGTGTTAAATGCATATATCAGACGTAACAATGAAGCTGGTGGAGCAGGTTTGATGACCTACACCGAGGGATCAACAACAGAAAAAACAGAACAACAACTGCTGTCACTTTTCGACAATCTTATACGAATGGATGGAGAAACAATAACCATAAATTCAGAGTACAATCAATCAGAAAATCTTGATGGCTTTACATCTGTTTACAACATCACAGAGAAAGGAATCGTAGTAAACCATTAAATTAAATATAGGTTTTATAACAATTAAAAAAATTGGTATCCAACAACTAAAAACTAACACAATAAATGGTTC
>WASR01000064.1:3379-4416 GCA_009712615.1 Methanobacterium sp.
TTAGTTATTCATTGATTAAAAAAAATATTTTGGAGTGCAATGTATGATGGAATTATTTCTTGTAAATGGGCTTTTTGACAGGTTCGCAGGACTTGAAGAAGAAAAAGAAACTAACGGGGAATCTGAAGATTATGATTTGAATGATTACCTGGACATTTTAAATGAGTACAGGGATGCTGAAGCAGATATACTCATCAACATTGCAACCATATACTTCGAAGATGACAACATGGAAGAATCTTTGAAATATCTTGAAGAGGCAATTGTAATCTACGATGGACTAGATTACCTGGAAAAAAAGGCACTGGTGATGGATATCATGGGAGATATTTATTTCAACACTGGTGACAAAAGAACAGCACTTGAATACTACAAGGAAGCCTATAAACTGTACTCTGAAACAGATTCTGAAACAGATTCAGAATCGAAGGGAAATATCATCTCCAAAATAAATGAAACTGAAAAGGATCTGGTGTCCGCAGATTCAAAACCCAAACTCACCAATGTTAAAACCAAAAAAACTCCTCCTGCAGAAGTAATTACAGATGATTACATAGGGATTAGTAAGGAAATAGAAGAGGTATTAAGAATCTTAAACGGGGCAAATACCTACATGTCTTATGCAAACCATGAAGATCCATTTGAACAGCTCCAAAATGCCTATGAGATGTCCAGTGGAATTGGGGATAACGATGCCAGTGCCACCATACTCATGATTAAAGGAAACTTAACACTTAAAGATTCTAAGCCTGATGAAGCATTAGAAGATTTTAATAAGGGTCTTGAACTGTTTAAATTAACTAAAAATTTCACTGGAGAAGCAGTTGCAATGCTATTAATAGGTACAGTATATTACCTCACAGGATACATGCAACTCGGTGCGGAAAACTTCAGAAAATCCATAGAGCTCCTGAGACAAATAAAAAATATACCTGGAGAAGAAAAAGCAATAGAACTCATGAACACCATCTATGAAGAGTGATGGAAGCTAGGATGGAAATATAAATTGAATACTCATTTTCTGAGAGGGTGTACTA
>WASR01000198.1 GCA_009712615.1 Methanobacterium sp.
TAAATATCCTAAATAGGGAGTGTAAATTTTGCTTGATGAATGGTGCGAAGAATTTTCAAGAGAACTGGGTGCAGATTACTATGGTGTTGCAGATATCACAGATGCAGGGGACTTCATTTTCAAGCAGGGTCAGATAAATATTGAGCAGTATCCTCGAGCCATATCAATAGGGATGCTGCTATTAGATAGCATTGTAGATGATCTTCCAAGGAGATTTGAGCAGTCGGTAGCCGTCAACTACCACCATACATATAATATTTTGAATCTTCAACTTGATACAGTTGCTTCAAGACTTGCTAGATCTATTCAAAAACAGGGCTACATGGCTTTGCCAGTGCCTGCTTCTGAAAGGTTTGACGATGAAAGGATCTGTGCAGTTTTTTCTCATAAACTGGCTGCCAATTTAGCAGGTTTAGGATGGATAGGAAAAAGTTGCCTATTAATAACTCCTGAAAATGGGCCAAGAGTGAGATGGACCACCATCCTAACCAATGCACCTCTAAATCCCACTGGTAAACCCATAAAAAATCGGTGCGGAGATTGCATGGAGTGTGTAGATATTTGTCCTGTGAAAGCGTTTACTGGATCGAATTTTAATGAAAACGAAGATCGTGACGTAAGATACGATGCCAGGAAGTGTGAAGTTTACTTGGATAATCTTGAAAAACAAGGAAAGTTACCGGTATGTGGCCTGTGCATCTATAACTGTCCATTTGGAAAATGATCAAAAAATCATCCACACTAGAAAATTATTGATGTTTTGAATGAATATAAAAAAACCCATAATCGCATATGTCATGAATGTGTAACTTTTTTTAAATCAAACTTTTAAGGATTATCAGGAAATATTTTATAAAAACTATGATAGTTGGTGAATTGGTTGGAACAAGCCAGAATATTGGTACAGGGAATAGTACAGGGTGTTGGATTTAGACCCACAGTTTACAGGTTAGCCAAGAAGATGAATTTAAATGGTTATGTTAGGAATCTGGGAAATATCGTTGAAATAATTTTGGAAGGAAGAAAAAACGATATAAATCAGTTTATTGGTGATTTAAAGGAAAATAAACCTCCAATTTCTGAGATAAATTCTTTAAAAGTAGAATGGATAATTGGAGATGTTAATGCATATACAGATTTCAATATAATCCCAAGTTCAACTAACTTTTCTGGAGCATCAGTAATTCCCCCTGATGTTGCAACTTGTTCTAATTGTTTAGAAGAAATGTCTGATCCGAATAACAGGAGATATAAATATCCATTTACAGCATGCACAGATTGTGGGCCCCGTTTTACTGTTATTAATTCAATTCCGTATGACAGGGAACGTACATCCATGGAAGCTTTCCCATTATGTAGTAAATGTGAGGTTGAATATGAAGATCCTGGAGACAGACGGTACCATGCAGAAGCAAGCTGCTGTGAGGTTTGTGGACCCAAGGTATTTCTCTACAAGAACGGGGTGTTAAAATCTGAAAATCCCATAAAAAAAGCTGCAGAACTTATTGACGAAGGAAACATTCTGGCAATCAAGGGTATTGGTGGAACTCATTTAGTTGTGAAAACAACTGAAAATGGTCCTGTTGATGCTTTGAGGGATAAGTTAGGAAGGTTTAATCAGCCATTTGCATGTATGTCACCCGATATTGGGACGGTTAAAGGATTTGCAGAAGTTTCTGATGTAGAATCTGAGACTCTTCAATCCAGGAGAAGGCCCATAGTGGTGTTGAACAAAAATTCAAACTACTCTCTGGCACCATCAGTTTCACCATACCTACATAATTTAGGAGTTATGCTTCCGTACTCCGGTCTTCATCATCTACTATTTAGTTATAGTACAGAACCTGCTTACATCATGACATCAGCCAACATGCCAGGTGAGCCCATGCTCATCAAAAACGAAGAAATAATCTCCAAACTCGATGGGATAGCTGATTATTTCCTTTTACACAATAGGAAAATTGTTAATAGATGTGATGATTCTGTGGTCAGATTTAGAGACGGAGAAATGGCATTTATCAGGCGTTCAAGAGGTTACGTGCCCGAACCCTATGATTTTTCGAGCATAAGTAATAAACTGAAAGTTCTTGCTCTGGGTCCTGAAATAGATGTGACTTTCTCAATTTTAAAGGAAGGAAAATGTTACGTATCACAACATATAGGAGATACAACCAAGTACGATACATTTCAGTACCTTCAAAATGCCATTGGTCATATGATGGACATTACCAAGACCAGTGAATTTGATGTTATTGCATGTGATCTCCATCCAATGTTCTTCACAACCAAACTCGCAGAAGAAATGGAGGATAAGTTTGGTGCAGAGATTCTAAGGGTACAACACCATCATGCACATGCTGCAGCACTTTGTGTTGATAATCAGGTCGATGAAGCCATATGCATAGCTGCAGATGGTGTTGGTTATGGTGAAGATGGAACAGCGTGGGGTGGAGAAATTCTTCACACTAAAGGAGATATTTACCAGCGCGTTGCAAGTTTAATTCCACAAAAATTGGTAGGTGGTGATTTAACTACCAAGTATCCGGCTAGAATGGTTATGTCAATGCTTTTCGGCTCTATGGATGTGGATGAATTGTCCAATCTCATTAAAAAAAGTTACATACATCAGTTCAAACATGGTGAAAGGGAAGTTGATCTGGTTATCAAACAGCTGGAAACTGGGTTCAATACAAATATTACAACCAGTACGGGCAGAGTGCTTGATGCAATTTCAGCAAGTCTTGGAATTTGCAGCAAACGTACCTATGAAGGAGAACCAGCAATGAAACTGGAATCAGCAGCCTATTACAGTAAAGGTGTCGTTGATATTCCATACGAAATAGAAAAAGATGGTTCAAACAATATGGAATATTTAAACACTTCCAAAATCTTATTAAAATGTATTGAACTGAAACAAAATGGAGAAAATGTTAATAATATAGCATTTGGAGCTCAAAAGGCTGTGGCACTTGGTCTTGCAGAACTAGCCATAAATGCAGCAGAAAAAACCGGTGTTGACACCATCGGTGCTACCGGTGGCGTTTTCTATAACGAAGCCATATCAATAAGTGTACGTGATAAAGTTAAGTCTGAGGGTTACAAATTTATTCAACATAAAAATACTTGCGCAGGAGACGGTTCAGTGTCTATGGGACAAGCAGCAGTTGCATCTTGGAAGATGGAATGAAATTAAAAAACGTTCAATCATTCTTCCTTAAACCAGATTAATAATTTCTATTTACTTTTTTTGTTGGAAATATCCTTTAATTATCTTCCGATTCCTGAGTTCTGGTTTTTTTGGGAGTTTCAAGCTCTGCCAAGAGTTGTTCTGCGTACTTTTTTCCTTCTTCATATCTTTTTATGAGATTCTCCAATTCTTCCACCACTTCAGTTTCACCCATGCGGATCTTTCCTGCGATTGCATGTAAATCTGAGAATTCTTGACCAACAACATTCATTTTAATTGCACCAGGCCCAATAAAAATTTGGATCTGTATGTCTTGGGATATGTCGTAGTACTTTCTTGGTCTTCCCCTCTCACTCTTTTGGAAAGATGAACTTAAAAGTCCAAGTTCTTCCATTGCCCTGAGGTGTTCTATTATGGCCTTTTGTCCCACATCAAGTTCTTTAGAGATCTCACTCACAAATCTAGGTTCATCTGTGAGGAAATTTATGATATCTCTTCGAGTTTTACAACCCATTACATCTAATATAGCTTCTAAATCCATGATTTACCACTTACTGGTTTAATTGTTATTATATTGTAAATTTGTACCTCACTTTAGTAATTGTGCGAAAGGTTTATATAACCTTTTGTAACTATAATAGTTAAAGGTTACTATTCTTTTTATACCATACAAAAGGTGAATGAATGACTGATAAACAAGAATTAGAGAAGTTGAAAAAGGATCTGGACAGTCTTAAAACTGAAGTTAAAGAGAAGGATGAGATAATTCAGAATAAAGACCAAGAAATCCAGGACTTGGGTGATAAAGCAGAAGAATATCATTCCCAATTACTGAGACTTCATGCAGACTTTGAAAATTATAAAAAACGATCCGAAAAGGATGTTAAAGAATTTATTAAATACGCCAACGAAGAACTTATAATAAAAATTATTGATGTCTACGAAGACCTTGAAAGAGCTTTGAAAGCAGATGATTCCCAGGACATCAAAGAGGGCGTGGTAATGATTCATAAAAAACTCAAAGACACTCTAAAAAATGAAGGTCTCTGTGAAATTGAAACTTCTGGAGAACAATTTGACCCCTACAAACATGAAGCCCTCATGGTTGAAGACAATGAAGATTATGAAGATGGAACAATTATTGAAGAATTAGCAAAGGGATACAGCCTTGATTCAAAGGTAATTAAGTATTCAAA
>WASR01000348.1:0-719 GCA_009712615.1 Methanobacterium sp.
TGGTATGCAATTTTTAAGAGTGGTCAACATGGCGAAACGCGCTATAGGAGAAAACCCATTTGTCATAATTGTAATAAGTTCAAATGGCAGGGGCATGCCGATGGCGTCGTCGCCATGCCGGTATCCGGCGGCGCCGATATTCAATAATTCCGCCGCTTTGGGGTGTGTCCGGCAGGGATGCCGTCCCGCCGCCGCCGGGACCGGGGAGACGGGTTTTCTGACGGATGGTGGTGTCCGTGACGCGCCGGCAATGCGCCGGTCTGCCGTTCGTATCAGGGATAGCCTGTTCGACTTATGCCCTTCATGGACCTTTTCTCACAGAAATATCACAGGACGAAGATCGCTTTGTGACGTAAATCTGGAAAGGACATCGGGAATATATTGATTTTGAGAAGTTTTTCTCAAAATGACAGGTCGTATTATTCATTCAACAGGACTTTTTTCTGTTGATGTCTCCGGGTGATTATTGTCCGGACCGTGACGGTGATGGATTTCAGGGCGGGATTGCGATTGCATCCCGTCAGCCTGCCAACGGTACGGCGGGAAGATCCCGCGCCCGTCAAAGATTTGCGCGATGGCGGTGCGGCGGTAAAGGCGCAAGGGCAATGTCGATAACGGGAATGCTCCTATCCATCGCGGTCCTCTTTTTTGCCGGCCCTGCGGCAGCCCGGATCTGGCCGGAAACCGTTGCCGATTTTCACCAGACGCCCGCCACAGGT
>WASR01000348.1:875-2386 GCA_009712615.1 Methanobacterium sp.
CAAAAGAAGAGGCCAGTCGGTCGATCGGATGCCGATGACCGGCTGTTGAGGCCGCATGTGTGGGGAGGGCAGGGGCGCATCCCCGCTGTCTGTTTAGCGGCGTCCCGGCGGAAGACGGGCATCTGCCCCTCCGATTCCCCTCTCTCCCAAATGCTGAGGGGCGGGCGCCGGCATTCGGACATCGCGAGAGAGAATGCCGTCTATAATGAAAAAGCTAACTACCACTCCGGATTTGCGTGATTGACCAAGCGAATAGGTCTGATCCGGTATGAGCTTACTTTTTTTGCCGATCTTCCCGAAATCATAGCGGCGCTGTGTCTTCCACCGGGAATGACGGCATTGGACGCGACTGCGGCATCCCCAAATTCGTGGCCGCGGTTGCTTCCATCTGGAGAGCGCATTACCCTGTTTGGTCTGAAACGTTTGCCGGGCGCCACGTCGAAGGACGGTTTCTGCGATACCGTCGGACGTTTTATCAGACAATGTTCGAACGGGTTAAATGGCCTCCTCTATCGCTATCCACCGCAAGCTCGCCAGGTTGAAGACCGGCGCCCCGCCACGTTTCATGGACCTTTTTGCGGGGTGTGGAGGTATTTCCCTGGGCTTCGCCACCGCCGGGTTCGAATTGGTGGCCTCCGTCGAGTTTGATCCATGGGCTGCCGAGTCCCACGGTGCCAACTTCGCCACCATCAGCCACGGGAAAAACCGCCAGGCCCACTTCAAGGCCCGGGACATCACCCAGGAGGAACCCGCGGGTATCTTCCGCGACCTCGGCATCCGCGGGCGCGCGGACGAGCAGGTGGATGTGCTGGTCGGCGGGCCTCCATGCCAAGCCTTCGCACGGGTCGCCCGCGCCAAGTTACGATCTGAGGCCCGACGCAGGGACGAGGACGATGCCGATATCGCCTTTCTTGTCGACGGGCGCGTGAACCTCTGGCAGCGCTATCTGCACTACGTCCGCGAGACTAGGCCGCTTGCGCTGCTGATGGAGAACGTTCCCGACATCCTGAACCACGGTGGTAAGAACATCGGCGAGGTGGTTGCCGGGAATTTGCGCAAGGAAGGCTATATCGTCCGCTACACCCTGCTGAACGCTTCGTGGTTCGGCGTCCCGCAGACGCGCGAGCGGATGTTCCTGATTGGCGTCCACGAGGACGTGGGGTCGGACGTCGTGTTCCCTTCTCCGACCCATTTCACAGTGCTGCCTGCGGGGTACGATGGTACCAGGGCGACCGCCCGGAAGCTCATCCCACCGACTGAAGGCCTCAGCCGGGAGGCCGAGCACAGCCATTGCTGGATCAGCGACCCCTCCAGAGAGGATGGTCTGCCGCCGACCACTACAGCGGGTGAGGCGCTCGCCGACCTTCCGCCCATCTTCGCCCTCGATTTATTGAAGAGCGGGCGGATCGCACGTGGGCGCAAGGACCCCGCCGAGCCTGTCGGTTACACGTCGGTCGCGCCGACCACCGCCTGGTCGAGGCTGCTGCGCCAATGGCCCGGGTTCGGCGCCG
>WASR01000348.1:2396-4378 GCA_009712615.1 Methanobacterium sp.
GGACACGTCATCCGATACCTGCCGCGCGACTACAAGATTTTCCGCCTGATGGAACAGGGGTGGCAGTACCCCGAGGTCTGGCAATTCGTTGAGGACAAGCGTCAGCAGGTGCTGAACCAACGCTGGCGATCCGGTGAGCACAAGACGGCGGACGCCGCGGAACTGCAGGCGATCGTCCGGGACTGGACACTCCCCTATGACCCCGAGAAATTTCCGAACAAGTGGTGGAAGCTTTACCGCGATAAGCCCGTGCGCACTCTCATGGCGCACCTCGGCAAGGATTCCTACAGCCACATCCATTTCGACAGCCAGCAGGCGCGGACAATCTCTGTCCGCGAGGCCGCACGGCTGCAATCATTTCCTGACGGGTTCGCGCTGCGCGGTTCCATGAATCCTGCATTTCGGCAGATCGGCAATGCCGTCCCGCCGCTCGTTGCCTATGCCATCGCCATGGCGATGCGATCCATGATCGGCTGTCAACCATTACCAGACATGAGGTGTGGCTTGCTCGGCCTCAACGGACGGCTTGCGACGACCGCTGGGGAGGTTAAACAATGCGTTTCTTGATTCTACGCATCCTGACCCACAGCGAACTCGGAATGTTCCACGAGTATCGTAACCAGGGCAAAGAGGGATCCAAGCAGCGAGCCGTGAACTTTGACTGGGACGTTGTGGACCGGGTCTTCCCAGCGGCGAAGGACTCCGACCTCATCGAGATGGATTTGCGGTACGATACCGACCATGGAGTTGACCAGAAGCGCCAGTGGCTGAAGCGCCAGGAGAAAAACTGGCGCCTGGAGGGTAACTGCCCCAGGGATATCCGCTACGCCTTTGTTGAACCCGGCTGTCTTTTCGCCATGGAGGTCAATGCGGGAACCTCTCCGGGATCGGGCGCATGGGCGGTATTTCCGAAGGACGATCCCGTGACCTTGGCTATTCTGGCCGACGGTGAGAGCCGCCGTCTGGCCAGGGCGGCGATGATTGGTCTCCAAGACGAGGAAGGGGAGCATGTGCGGCAGGTGCTGGCTGACGCGCGTCCGGACCTGTTCACGGTTCCGCTGGAGAATGGTGCCGCTCCAGCCATTATTAAGATCGGCGGTAACGGCGTGGAGCTTGCTCCCAACCCGTCGAGGCTGGTGAGCATCCTGGCTTCGGTCGGGCATACCATGCCCTCCGCCGTCGCAGATCTTGTCGACAACTCCATCAGTGCCAACGCCACGAATATTACCATTACCTTCGGTCGGCCGGACGGCGGCCATGGCCGGTGGATGAGCATTGCCGACAACGGGGACGGCATGGACGAGGGCAGGCTGGCTGAGGCCATGCGGATAGGCAGCGCTCCGGATTATGAGGCTAACGCTCTCGGCAAATACGGTTATGGTCTCAAGGGGGCATCGTGGTCGCAGGCCAAGGTGTTCACCGTCGTGACCAAGCGGGACGGCGGACGACAACATCACCTGACCTGGGACGTCGATGACATGGAAGGGTGGCTAGCCAAGTCCGGGCCGCTGGAACCGTGGGTGGAGGAGGCGGCCAAGCTCGGCGTCCATGGAACAGTGGTTTTGTGGGAGGACATGCGTCCGCCGCAGAGCATGCCGACCATGCGCGGCCTGGATCCATATTCCGCCGAGGTCATGCTGCTGGAGCGGCACCTCGCCCTCGTCTTCCACCGCTTCCTGGAGGGCAAGGCGCACGGCAGGAAACCTGTGACCATCAGCATCAACGGGAACCGCGTGGCGCCGAACAACCCCGTCGGCCATCCCTTGGCGTCCCGCTACGACGCCAAAACCATCCGCATTCCGACCGAGGCCGAGGACGGCCTTGTCCAGGTGCAGGCGTTCCTGCTTCCGACCGAAGCTGAGATATCCGAGCACCATAAGGTGCAAGGCCCCGAGGCCGTCCGCCAGGCGCTGGACATGATCGGTCTCCACGGCAAGCGCACCGACGCGCAGGGCCTGTTCCTCTACCGCCATGACCGTCTC
>WASR01000327.1:0-1941 GCA_009712615.1 Methanobacterium sp.
ATTGCGCAGGGGAAGGGCTGTTTCGACCGGACCGATTGCCGATCGCCCGTCGAGCAGATCACGCCAGACCGCGTCCCAACAGGAGCCAAGCGCGGTCGTCCACCCCATCCCTGTCACGGCGACCGGGATCACGACGCGTTCGTCCGAAGGCCGCCGTCAGGTCCGACGACGCGGAAAAACTCGTCGGGAGGCAGAGAGGGAATGGGGGAGGGGTAAAAACTGTCGGACAGGTGTCCGTCGCACTCCATGATCCGGCGCGGGAAGGGCTCGTCCTGAAGCCAGTCCTCCGCCACGATGAAGCGGATATCGATATCCGACGCATTGAAACCGGCAAGTCGGTTCGGCCGTAAAACCCGCTTCGTGATCTTATCGAAAACCTGAGCATAGGCTGAGCTATCGAAATAACGAATCCTCCCTTCCCAGGATATAGCATTGATGCAGTGCCATCTTTTTGGAAGATATAAATAATTTACATAAATATTTCTTAGAATATAAACGTTTCTTTTTAATAATTTGCTAACCAATGTTGCTGTCACCTCTGCCATTTGCGAACAAAAGCAGGGAAGGCGGTCAGGTAACGCCAGAAGAAGATTGGACAGATAATCCATCGTGCTGTAGCGAGGAATGATTTCGTCGCGTACCTCCCGGTAACGCGCGTCCTTGGCGTCCCACTCCCCGGGCGGAAAAACCAGACGCACCATTTGCGGCTGATAGGTGTCGAAAACCCGAGGCTCCTGGATGACGTGACACATCGACCGGGGCAACACCTTGATGACGTCCTCAATGGTCTCGATGGAAAACCTGTCGATGATCAGGTCTGACAAAGCCTGGGTGTCGGTGTCCATGATCCGCTCCGTCATTTGTAAGGCTGATGGGTGGCCGGATCGGCAGGGGCGATCGTCAGCAGCACGGGCCGTTCGAAGAGCTTCAGACCTTAAATGCTGTCCGGCCGCAGCTGGGCGTATCGCGATTCCGGAACGGCATGGGGGTCGACAGTGATTTCCAGGGAATAGGAGGCGCGCTGGTCAGGCGATTCGGGCTGCGTCCGGGTCCGGCAACCGACGACCCCAGGGAGGGATCGGCATAATGATTTGATGGCGCCCAGATTGATTTTTTCTCCCTGCGACATCAGGAAGTCGCTTTTCCTGCTCTGAAAAAACAGATGTCCGGCATCATCAAGGAAAAATATGTCGCCCGTGCGCAGCCATCGGCGACCATCGCGGATGATCGTAGGATCGGTGGTGCCGCGGCCGATCTTCCGAACAAGCAGCGTGTCGGAGTGGACCCAGAGCTCTCCCCGCCGCCGGCCGTCGACTGGCGGCTCGGGTTCCAGTATCAGCAGCGTTTCCGCGAGGGGACTGCCAAGCGATGCCAGAAGGTCCGTGGGAACGCTATGGGCCGAAAGCGTTGCAACACGGGGTCCTGCCTCGGTAATGCCATAGGTGAAATAAAGCTCCAGCCCGGGGTTCCGGGCGAGAAATTCAGACGCCAGATCGCAAGGCACGGCGTCGCCGCCCACGGTCAGAACGCGCAGACTGTCTGGCAGGCGGAGATCCGGATTGTCGAGGAGCCGGCGCAGGATGACGGGTGTGATCGAACTGACCGTGATCCCGTGGGCGGTCAGTTCATCGACATATCGGTTGATCGCGAAAGGCGGGCCGCTGATCACCAATTCCGCACCGGTCTCCTGCGCAGCGAGGGCCTGCGCGACGAGGGCAAAGGAATAGAAGAGCGGAAGAGTAACGAGACCCCGGTCAGCGGCCGGCAGGCCGATTGCCCTGGCATGCCGGCGGGCGTTGCGCCGCAGGGAGTCCACCTTGTGAACGCATCCGCTGCTGAAATGGGATGAGGTGCCCGATGTTGCCAGAATCGCCTCGCCGGCAGCCGCGGTCGGGACAAGGGTGGGGAACAGTCCGATGGGCCAATCGTCCTCTCCCCGGT
>WASR01000327.1:1951-4353 GCA_009712615.1 Methanobacterium sp.
GCAGTCGGCCGACTGGCGTGGCGGGCGGCACGAATGCGGTAACCAGTCCAAGGGACGACAAAGTGCCGAACAGCGTCAGGATTCCGGATCCGTTCGGAAGACAAACCAGGACGACAGAGCCTTCGGCCAGCCTCAGCGCCGTCCATTCGTTGATCCGTTGCGTGAGCCGGCGCTGGTGGTCCGGCCGTCGATGGTCACATAAGAGGGACACCGTATCGGCAAGTCTTGCAAATTGGAGGTTTTGCATCCGGCTTTCTCCAAGAATCGCCACGACAGCGGACGGACGAACCCCAGACGAGGCACGTCTGGAGAAGTCGGCGTAGAAAAAACCGTTGGCGCCCTGTCCCTCCCGCGACAGGGGCATGGGGAAAGATCAAGGGGCGCGGAGTTTCACCCGGTCTCTTTTTCCCTGTTACAAATTGGCCTGCCAATTCCTTGAATGACGATGGCGCAATTTCCGATTGGTCCGGTCAGGTCAATGCACAGGCGCTTTCCCCGCAACAAATGCTGCCAGAGCGGAACAAGTCGAAAAATTGGCTGGAGTGAAATCGGAATCGGCAATACGGATCCCGAATTTTTCCTCACATTGATAGCGCAACTCGATGAATCCAATCGAGTCAACACCCAATACCGACGCCAGCCCCGCTTCGGGATCGATATCGGATGGCTGTAACGACAGGCCGATATCGTTGATAAGAATTTCCCTCAATTTTTCGATAATGCTATCTATGCCATTATCCATTTTTCTATCACCTTAAAATTAATATTAAAACAACAGGGCAGATCATTTGATATATTTTAAACGATTAAATGACTGTTTCACTAAATTTCACATCGCCATTATGATAGTATTTTATTTTATATTTTTTCAACATATACTATATCGTAGTGCAAATGGCATATTATGACTTTTTGGTCGTAATAATTTTTGATAAAAAGAAATATTTAATAGCCACCTTCGTCTAACTATATGAAATTTATTCAATATATTTGATTAATATGACAAATTTTCTTAAGCACGATATTTATGACAATATCGAAATATTTCTATTTTCATGAAATATTTCTTGACATGTTGCTTCTGTGCCGCCAAGGGAGATGGGGTGCTGTACGGGCATTTTTTTATGAAATACAACTGAATATAGTTGTTTTCGAGAGCGGATATGCGTTGGAAGGAAATGGCCATGACGACCAGTGCCCAGGCTGGCCGGGGTACCGCTCCCCTGGGACGGCACGCAGCCTATGAGAGGTTGTTCGGCTTTTTATGGGGACTCTTCGCCGTATTTGTTTGGGCCGGCTCGTTCGTTCTGACGCGGTGGGGCGTTAAGACCGCTCTCAACGCTTATGACATCACGGCACTCCGATTTTTCGCTGCAGGGATGTGCCTTGCACCGGTTGTGTGGCGGGCGGGGCTTCCAGTGAGCCGGATCGGATGGCCGGGCCTTGTCATCCTGATATCGGGAACCGGGGCTCCCTACGCGCTGTTGATCGCCATCGGCCTTCTGTTCGCCCCGGCATCCCATGCGGCGACACTCGTTCCCGGAGCGATGACGGTGATCGTCGCCGTTCTGGGAGCTCTGATCCTGAAAGAGCGTCTGAGACCGTTGAAATGGCTGGGAGTCCTTTTGATCCTGATGGGAAGCCTCGCGATCAGCGGCGTGGCATCGCTGTCCGTGGATCGCGCCGGAGGAGGCATGGGACATGCCCTTTTCCTTGTCGCGGCCTTTCTTTGGGCGGGGTATGTGATCGTGTTTCGCCGCAGCGGGATCACATCGCTGCATGCGACGGCGATCGTCGCCGTTGGATCCTGCCTCGCCTATCTGCCCATCTATGTCGCCTTTTTACCCAAAAACCTCGCGACGGCGCCAGCGTCCGCGATCGTGGTGCAGGCCCTGTACCAGGGGGGATTGACGACCGTCGTGGGGCTTCGCGCGTTCAACCGCGCCGTCGCCTTGCTGGGGGCGGCGGGTGGGGCGGCTATGGCATCCCTTGTTCCGGTCGCGGCGCTGATCATCGCAGTCCTTTTTCAAGGAGAGCGCCCCGACGTTCCGGACGTTCTGTCGGTATTCGCCGTCTGTGTCGGCGTATTGCTGGTGACAATCGTCGAATCGCCGGTCGTCCGACAGACCTGTCGGCAGGACGGGAATTCGAAAGAGCTGGGGATTTGAAATAGCTCAGGAATGGAATGCCTGTGGTGCCCCACAGCGCGCCTTCCGTCAAAATTTCACCACTGGGAGCTGTTGATATGAGCAGGGAGAAAGTTGCAATCACCACGCCGCTTGGAGAGGAGTTCAGCTATTCAAGGGCAGTCCGCGCGGGCGACCTGATTTTTGTCTCCGCCACCACCGCGACCGGGCCGGACGGCGCCGCCCGCCAGGCCGGAGCTGCCGGGGCGCAGGCGA
>WASR01000269.1:0-1646 GCA_009712615.1 Methanobacterium sp.
CACCCTGTGCCGATCGAATCGCAACAGGTTCCTTTCAACCATCGTTTTGTCACAGAGAAGTCACAACCAGGACGCGATCTGTCACCGTAACATAACAATCCAGCCAATCGGCTCTCGGCCGCGGCCAAGCATGCGGATGCATGGACTTTGGCAAGCGCTCCCGAAAATCTCGGAAATTGCCGACCGCGCGGCGCGCATTTCCACCACCGCACTCTCGGTGTCAGGATCGTTTGGAGGCCGTTATGGGGCATCAGTCCTTGAAACGGAGAGATGACGAGCTTCGCCCGCCCACTCCCCATCACAGTCAGGTCGATCTATCGACAGTCCAATGCCGGTGCGAGAACGGCAACGGCAACGGCAACGGCAACGGGCGCCTTCCGTGGCGAACAGTTTGGCCGATCTGGCTCGCCTGCTCACTGGCGGGCTGGGCTGTCATCCTCATGATTGTGAAAACAGCGCTCGGAACGTGACGTCCCGTCCTGCGCCGGGTGCAGGTGGATGGAAGGGGCGATCGCGCCGGCGTTGAGAAAAGGATCCGGCAAGATCTGCTCAAGGGGGGATCCTCCTCGCCCTGATGCACCTTGCCCTAAATTTGTCACAGCCATCCTGTAGCTTTCCTCCGCACCATCGCCCCGATGTCATGCTCTAATGGCGGGGTTGGAGTGCAATCGCCCGGTTTGGGTCAATCAATACCAGACGGATTTTATAGGAAACGCCCATACATCAACCCACGTTCGTCAGAACCTTGCGAAGATGGGCCAAGTATGACGGGAGCAAGACTCTATCGAAATGTCGGCGGGCTGGCCTTGCTGGTGCTCTGCGGTTGCGACAGTGCGCGTTTCCCGGTTCCGCCTCCCAAGCCGCCACCGGCCGTGGTCCCCGCGCCGGCCGCTCCTGCGCCAACGGCATCGGCCCTCAAACGCATCTCTCCGCCCCCGACGACAAAGGCGACAGGAAAGGGGGAAGGCCATCCCCCCGTACCGGCAAGAAGCCCCATACTGCTGATCGGCCTCGACGAAAATGAGGCGCAGACCCTGTTGGGTCCTCCGACGACCATCGAGGACCAATCCCCCGGCAAGATGTGGAGCTATCGCAAACAGGAATGCGTGTTGAGCATCGCTCTTTATCCGGATGTCGCAACACGCGTCTTTCATATCCTTTCTTATAAGGTGACGAGCGATGATCACAATGCGGGAGCGAAAGACGTCTGCAGAGCTAAATTCGGAGACGTTGCCGCCGCAGAATGACCGCGTGGGCGACAGCCAGATCCGCCTGGCTCTGGTGGACGACGACCATGACTACCGCGAGGTCGCGGGTGCGGAACTCGGAGACTATGGCTTCGATGTTGCCGGTTTCCCGGACGGACCTCTCCTGCTTCAGTTCCTGGCCGACGGGAACAGTGCCGATGTCATTGTTCTCGATTGGAATTTGCCGTCGGTCAACGGCATCGATCTTTTACCCCGGCTGCGGCGCCACGGGATCAACACTCCCGTCATCATTCTGACAGCGCTTTCCGGAACGACCTATGAGATGGCCGCGCTGGATCGCGGCGCGCTCGACTTCATTGACAAATCTCGCGGTGTCGCTGTCCTGGCCAAGCGGGCCAGGCTGCGGGCCGACGCCGCCAGACTGCCGCCCGCCCCCCC
>WASR01000269.1:1735-4322 GCA_009712615.1 Methanobacterium sp.
AGGCCTGCGAACACGGCGCCCGGACGCTGCGGCCCCGCCTATGCCGGGCTTACTGGAGAGGTGTGGACGTCGATCTGACCATCACCGAGTTCAACATCGTCCGTCGCCTTGTCAAAAACGCCGGAGATCATGTCAGTTATCGCGCGATTTATGATTGCGTCCATCACTGCGGTTTCATAGCCGGGAGCGGTGAAGATGGCTATCGAACAAATGTCCGATCCTCAATCAAGCGCATTCGCAATAAATTCCGGGCGATCGATCCCGAATTCAAGGAAATCGAGAATTTCACGGCATTTGGATATTGTTGGAAGACGTCACCAGCGATCGCTTCCTGATGTCCGCCGGATCCTCAATGATTTCCTCTCATCGCTGGTCCTGAAGCTGATCCTGCTGATCGGGATCTTCGTCGCCTTGCCGGTCATTCTGTATGGACAGTTCGAAAAGGCCGATCGTCAGACGCGCAATCTCGTGGCGGAAAATTTGCATCATCACAGTTGGCTGATCGCCCAGGCGCTGATGTCAACTCTCGACCATGCCGAAACCTTGTCGGCGTCCGAACTCAACGCCATGCTGGAGAAATTCTCCGAAGACGGAACGATCCTGAGACTGATGTTTCGGCCACAGCCCAAGAACAATCCCTCCGACTTCTATTTCGTCGCCTCGGCGCCGCACACATCTTTGCAGCAGACCGGTCCGGATCTGGATGTGCTGGCACAGCACGGAATCCTGAAGTCGTTAGCCGATTCCTGTGGCTGGGACAAACCTATCGACATCAGATACCGGCAGATCGACGGCGCCGAAGAAATCCTGACCTCCATCGTCCCGATCAACACCCGGCTGGGAGGCTGGGTCCTGGTATCGGCCAACAACAGCTCCGCTTTTCTGAGTTCCGCTTTTGGACGCCCCTATTGGCAAACCGACAGCATCAGGATGGCGGCAGTCATCTATCTCGCCTTCGCCGTCCTGGCTGGCCTGGTCGCCATCAGCATCCGCCGCGCCCTGAGCCACTTTCGGACGGTCGCGCGGGAGATCCATCGCGGCGGGGTTGGCACGATGGCCTTCGCCAGTCGCAAGATCCTGCCGGAACTGGCAAGTGCCGCCGCCGATTTCGACCGGCTGGTGGAGGATCTGCACCGGGCGGCGTCGGATATCCGCCACTCCTCCGAGGAAAATGCTCATGCGGTCAAAACACCGCTGGCCGTCATCGGATCCGCCCTGCAGCCGCTCAAGCGGGCCGTCCCGTCCGATGACCAGCGTTCACAACGCGCCATTCAACTGATCGATCAGGCCTTGGCCCGTCTTTCCATGTTGATATCGACCGCACAACGCCTGGGTAACGATACCGCGGATTTCATCGAGGCGCCGAAGCTGCGCATCAATCTTACGCATGTTGTCGCTGAAGGCCTGCGCGACGCCCGGGACATTTCCGCAGAGAAAAATATCCGCTTTGTCCGGCACCTGGAGGAAAACCTCTTTGTGCTGGCCCCCGACGGCACCCTGGACATCATCGTCGAAAATATCCTGGACAATGCCATCAGCTTCTCCCGCCAAGGGACGATCATCACCACGACCTTGACCAGATCCGGCCGGACGATCAGTCTCAGAATAGAAGACGAGGGGCCGGGCATCGATCCAGACAAGATCGAACGGGTTTTCGAGCGCAACGTTTCGTATCGACCGGACCGGGGCGACGAGGGTGCCGTACCGGAGCATGCGGGGCTTGGCCTGTGGATCGTACGCCATCATACTGAGGCACTGGGAGGCAGCGTTTCGGCTTTCAATCGGACCGGGTGCGGCCTGTGCGTCGAAGTCCTGCTGCCCGGCAATGGTTGGTAGAAATCTGGCCCGGCAGTTCCCGCGACATGACATGCCAGACCCGTCCGGTGCCTGTGCCTCGGGCTCCGGCAGGCTCAAACGCGGCTCCGGTCCCGGTGGAGCCCCTCTTCCTGGATGAGGCGCGTCGCCAGGACACAACTTGATCACTGGCGGTGGCGCCAACCAATTCGCATAGTCGGACCGCGACCTCCGGGTAGCGAGGCTGACCTGCAGGACGAAAAGGCACGCGCCAACATGCCCCATGTCCACGATGTGCCGGGGTGCCGAACGGACGAAGCCCTGACGAGAGGCCGCAGGCCCGGCCCCCCGGCCGGGTCCGACCGACCAGCTCCATCTTTCCGGCCTTCCTGGCGACGCACTTTCGCGGCGGTGGCCGGCTTGACCGCCGGCACGTTTCTGGGTGCGGCTGCCGACGCCCTGCTTCAGCCTTCATATGTCGCCGAAAGCCGTGTGTTGATCATCGGCCCGCGTCCTCAGCCGCTAACTGCGGAACAGGCCCGCGACTTCGGCGGAAAGATCGTTTCCGACCTGCATCTTGAGACCGATCCGGCGTTCAACCATTCGCTCCGAACAGCACGCTGGTGGAAAACCCCGCCGGTCGACAGCGTCGCCTTCTGGATTGACACCAGGATCGGCGGCGTTTCGCGGGGCAAGGACGATGACGGGACGATCGGGACCCGAACCGGTGACCCGGTGATCGACCACTTGTGGTCCCCCGTCCAGATGGCGTTTCTGGGCAGGACGTCGCAGG
>WASR01000360.1:0-4054 GCA_009712615.1 Methanobacterium sp.
CAAAATAAACCAATACTTCTTTACACATTTAAGAAGTAAAAGTTTTAATATATAAAATTTGCTAACATCAAATATTAGATAAATAAAAGCTAGCAGTGCTAGCTGGTGATGAAATATGATGTTTAACAAAAAATTCAGGATAATTAATATATTCTTGATTTTGGTTGCAGCCATCACATCCATTGGAGGGCTGCTTTTTGGATACGATACTGGAGTAATCTCCGGCGCAATACTATTTATAAGGGAAGACTTCGTACTTTCAAGCATAGCACAAGAAGTGACTGTGAGTGCCGTTCTAATTGGTGCAGTTGTAGGAGCATCCATTAGTGGAATGCTGGCAGATAAGTACGGCCGAAAAATAATGATTGTTTTAGCCTCCATAATCTTTGGTGTTGGGGCAATATTTTCTGCATTAAGCCCAAATGTAAACGCATTAATAGCCAGCAGAATTGTTGTTGGAATCGCAATAGGCATGGCTAGTTTTATAGTACCCCTCTACATAGCCGAAGTTGCACCCATCAACATACGAGGTGCCTTGGTATCTTTAAATCAATTGGCCATAACAATGGGAATAGTTATTTCCTACATGGTTGATCTTTACTTTGCACCCACTGGAAGTTGGAGGTGGATGTTGGGCCTGGCAGTTATTCCGAGTTTGATTTTAGCATTTGGAATGTTATTCATGCCTCCAAGCCCAAGGTGGCTCATAAGCAAGGGCTTCGAATCCAGGGCCATAAAAGTCTTGAAAAAGATCAGAGGCATAAACAATGTTGACAAAGAAGTCACTGAAATTGAACAAACCTTACTGCTTGAAAACGAAGGAAAAAGGTCCGACCTCCTCGAACCAAAACTGAGATCAGCACTAATAATAGGTATAGGTCTCGCAGCATTCCAGCAACTAACTGGTATAAACACTGTGATCTACTACGCACCAACCATCCTTGAATTTGCAGGTCTTCAAACAGCCACAGTCACAATATTTGCAACAGTTGGAATAGGTGTGGTGAATGTGCTGCTCACAGTGGTATCCATACTTCTCATTGACAGGATCGGAAGAAGACCACTCCTACTTGTTGGAATCACTGGAATGATCATAAGCCTGGGAATAATGGGACTAGCATTTATAATGCCCGATTTAACGAGTTCTCTGGGATGGGTGGCAGTGATATGTCTAATGCTCTATGTAGGATCCTTTGCAATAAGTTTAGGACCAATTTTCTGGCTCATGATAGCAGAAATATATCCGCTGAAGATAAGGGGAAGGGCCATGAGCGTAGTCACCATGATAAACTGGGCAACCAACCTCGTAGTAGCAATCACATTTTTAACAATAATCGAACTATTGGGTGCCTCAGGAACCTTTTGGCTCTACGGTGTAATAGCAGTTTTATCATTAATCTTCGTATACTACCGTGTGCCAGAAACTAAAGGAAAATCACTTGAAGAAATAGAAAGACTATGCCTTGGAAGGAATTAAACACCAACACAGAGAAATTTCTACAACCCATTCACCTTCCTTTTCCTATTTCCATTTCCCATTTTATTTTTTTTAATTCTTATCAAACCAAGTACTTTAGCTTAAGGAACCTAGAATAATATTTTAATTCGGGCAAAGTTTACTACAACCAAACTGTGTTAAATAAAAAAGGAAGGATGATCAGGCAAAAAATGGAAGTATAGAACAATAAAAATTGTGTATGCTTGGTTTTATTAAGATTTAAAATGACTGGGAAATGAATCTAAAAAGTGGGATGGACTGGAATGAATGGAAGCTGAAATAGATATCAGTCTCCAGATATCAGTCCTTATATTCTTCTATTATTCCATCGGCAATTTTTTGATAATCTTTCCTCACTTCTTTTTTGGGTTTTTTGGAGTTGTAATTTCGCATGAGTTTAAGTTTCATGAGAACAGTCAATCTGTAGGCTGCCATCATGAGGCTCATGGATAGTCCTGCAAATCCTTCCTTGTAACCCTTAAATGTGAAATATCGAAGTTTAAATTCATCAAACACCCTGAGTGCCAGCTGTCTTGAACTTAGATCATCACCAGCATCGAAGAGTCCTTCTGCTTCAATTGATGTGTACCGGTTCATTTTATCTACAAACTGCTCAACATCGAAGTAATTGAAATGAATAAAACCTTCATCAGGATTTTCAATCATGATAATCCTGGCAGATTCTGATATTTCAGGATCTGAATGAATCTTGTCCGAGAGTTTTATCAAAGATTTCTTGTAGAATCTGTAGTGCGTATCTTGAAGAGGGCCCCATCCAGTTCGCTCCATTTTCTTTCCAAAGAAGTAGTTGTTGTGGGGTATGGAAACCACATCACAGACATCGTCGGCCACTATGGCTTCGAGCTTCTGCTTCATCTTCAGGGGAACCATCTCATCAGCATCCACTATTAAAACCCACTCATTCTGGGCTTGTTCTACAGCAAATTTTCTGGCGGGTTCAATATAACCCACCCTATCGAAATAGAAAATTCTGTCGGTATATCTCTTTGCTATCTCAACAGTTTTATCCTCACTATGGTTGTCAATCAAAACTATGTCATCTGCCCATTTAACAGATTCTAAACAGTTTTCAATGTTTTTTTCTTCATTCAAGGTGTGAATAATCACTGTTATTTCCTGCTTCTTCATAGTTCACCAGCCCTCCACATCATGAATCTTCGCATGTTAAGCCCTGTCCATATAATAAACCCTGCAAAAATACCTTGAAGCATTCCATGGTTCTTTTTGAAGTATATCTTCCTGTTCTTATGCATGTAGGGATCGTTCACCCACTTACCTGGCTGTGAGGCACCTCCAATATGCACCACACTGTAACGTGGATCGAATACAACCTCGTAACCTGCCTCATGAATTCTTTTACAGTAATCTACATCCTCAACATTGAAGAAGTAATCCTCATCAAGCATTCCAACCTCATCAATGAGCGTCCTCCTAAATAACATGAATGCACCCACCACATTACCAACATCGGTAGGTTCAACCCAGTTTTCAAGGTCAGGGTACCAATCAAGATGTTTAAATTGGATGTACTCTGCCATCAAACCACGAAGTGATGGAAGCCTTGCACAAGAAACCTGAAACTTACCATCCTGACCAACAAGTTTTGGAGACCAAACTCCACATTCACCATGGTTATCCATGTATTTCAAACCCATTTCAAGTGTTTCAGGATTTACAAATGCATCGTTGTTGAGTAGAAGGATGTAGTCACCTGTGGCAATTTCCATCCCCTGATTATTAGCCCTTGAGAAGCCTTGATTCTCCAGATTTTCAATTATAGTCACTTCATCTCCCAACAATTTCTTAAGAGATTCTGCAGTTTCATTTGCACTGTTGTCAACCACCACTATCTGGGTTTTAAGATCAATAGCCCTAGCTGATTCTTTCAGGGTTTGCACTGATCTGGCTGTGAGTTCAGGGTCTTTGTAATTGAGAATAATTGCTGATAACGTTAACATGATCCTTTAAGTCTCCAAAAATTATACATCTTATAGACATTGGAATTACAATTAGAATTACTAACTAATAGAATTTACTATTTATTATCTTGGTCAAGTCCTCAAATAAATAATTCTGTTTCAGATGCAAGAAGAAACACTGGAAATCATGGGTACAGAATATGGGTAATGATGGTATTTAAAATATAAAATTGTCATGACATGGACATGTGTTGTTAACATCCCATTCACCGGGGTTTCAAACTTTTTAATTGAGAGATCCACAGCTTTTGAAAAATAAACCAAACACTAAAAAACTTGATTGATCATATGAGGAATATGGAACCTAAAGTTTCTATCATCCTTCTCAACTGGAATGGATGGGAAGATACAATAGAATGTCTGGAATCAGTTTACCAGATAAATTACACCAACTACAATGTGATACTTGTTGACAATCACTCAGAGGATAAATCACTCCAAAGGATAGGGGAATATCTAAATGGAGATCTGCCCATACGATCTGAATTTTACGATTACAAATCAACTAACAAACCCATTAAAGTCGAGGAAAATGGTGAAACACCAGAACTTGGAG
>WASR01000360.1:4064-4315 GCA_009712615.1 Methanobacterium sp.
CTTCTTGGATGAAATGGTAAAAACTGCCGAGTCACAAGTAGAAATAGGATTTGTAGGTGCAAAAACCCTATTTTATGAGAAAGAAGGTATCATACAGGAAGCAGGGGGTGGTATGATAGATTACAATCATGCCGAGGTAGAAGAAATAGGGTACAATGAGGTTGATGATGGATCCCTTGATAACTACATCGAACCAGATTATATAGGGGGGGAATGTGTACTTGTCAAGGCTGAGGTAATAAAAAAAATTG
>WASR01000104.1:0-2464 GCA_009712615.1 Methanobacterium sp.
ATATTAATTGAACTTTTATCAAGAAGTACAAAGTTTATAATATAAATATTTTCGTTTAATAAGTTTTAAAAACGGCATATTAATTCAGAAAGTTAAGTGCACAACTTATTTTACATTTAAGAGGTGATTATATGAAGATTCCTAAAGAAAGGAGAACTTATTGTCCAAGTTGCAAAAAACACACTGTTCACGAAGTATTAGAATCAAAAAGAAGAAAAGCTAGCGAACTTAAATGGGGTCAAAGGCAGTTCAGAAGGGTTACAAGTGGATACAGGGGTTACCCAAGGCCATTACCTTCCAGGAACAAGCCAATTAAAAAATTAGACCTCAGGTACAAATGTAAGGAATGTGGAAAGTCCCATATTAAGAGATCATCATTCCGAGCAGGTAAAGTAGAATTTGTTGTAGGGTGATTCAAGTGGCAAACTACAGATCTAACAAGAGTAATTTTTTAAAGGTAAAGTGCGTTGACTGTGGAAACCAGCAGGTTGTTTTCGATCATGCTGCTTCCCAGGTACAGTGCATAATATGTGGCAAGACCCTTGTCAAACCTAAGGGCGGAAAATCTGAGATTACAGCTCAGATCATAGAAGTTTTGGATTAAGTAACTATTTTTTGTATCCATGGATACAAAAACTAGTGTAATTCAATTCTTTTTAAAATAATATATTGTAAATATATTATAGGTGTTTTAATGGTAAGAATGAGAAAAGAATGGCCGGATGAAGGAGATTTGGTGGTAGGAACTATTCATAAAGTTTTAAACTACGGTGCCTTTGGAAGCCTAGAAGAATATGATGGTAAGGAAGCTTTCATACACATATCTGAGGTTTCTTCTGGTTGGGTAAAAAACATTAGGGACTACGTTAGGGAAAATCAGAAAATCGTGGCTAGAGTTCTGCGAGTTAATCCAAAAAAAGGTCATGTTGATGTTTCACTAAAAAGGATAAGGGAAGATCAGCGTACAAGAAAGATTCAGCAATGGAAAATTGAACAGAAGGCTGAAAAACTCCTAGAATTCTCTGCAAAAAGTCTGGGAAAAACCCTAGATGATGCTTACAAGGAAGTTGGCTACGGAATTATGGAAGAGTTTGGAGATTTGTACGGTGCATTTGAAACTGCATCTGAAGAGGGTGCAACCTCTCTTATTGATCGAGGAATGGATGAAGATTGGGCAAACTCGATAGAAGTAGTGGCTAAAAAGAACATTTCTCCCCCTGAAGTTAATATAACAGGTTACGTGGACTTAAAATCCTACGCCCCTAATGGTGTGGATGTAATCAAGAAAGCACTCAGTTCCATAAACAGTGATGAAATATCTGTTCAGTGTGTTGGTGCACCAAGATACAGACTGATGGTTAAATCATCTGATTATATTACTGCAGAAACCCTTCTAAAGGAAGCAGCAGAAAAGGCAATAAAAGTTGTTATTGAAGAGGGAGGAGAGGGAACCTTCCAACGTGAACTCGAATGAAGCTCAAAATGAAAAAATGCAAGTCCTGTGGGGAATACACCCTCACAGACAAATGTCCTTGCGGGGGAGAGGTAGGAGTTATTTATCCGCCAAAATATTCTCCTGAGGATAAGTATGGAAAATACAGACGTATGCTTAAGGAACAGCTCTCAAAGAGCTAAAAGGAGTTGGTGGGATGAATAAAACTTTTATCAATAATTTAGAGGAAGTAGAACTCAGTGAACCCATATTTATTGAAGCTCTCCCAGGTATTGGGCATGTGGGTAAATTAGTTGCAGAACATCTCATACATGAATTGGGAGCAGTTAAATTTGCAGAATTATACTCCCCAGCTTTCCCTCCACAGGTATTTGTGGATGAAGAAGGTCTCATTGAACCAATGAAAAACGAATTTTACTATCTTAAATCCCAAGGGGAAAATGAACAAGACTACATAATCCTTGTTGGGAACACACAGGGATTGAGTCCAGAGGGGCAGTACGAAATATGTGGCACCATTATTGATTTTGTCGATAAATTTGGAGTTAAAAATATTTACACCCTCGGAGGCCTTGGTACAGGGCAACCTGTTGACAAACCAAAAGTTTTTGGAGCTGCAACAAACATTGAACTAGCAGAAATGTTAAAGGGACATGATGTAACTTTAAGAACTGCTGATGGAGGAATTATCGGTGCATCTGGACTTATTCTGGGATTAGGAATGTCCAAGGGCATGTCAGGGGTTTGCTTGATGGGTGAAACTCCAGGATACTTCATTGATGCTGAGGCATCTAAGGCGGTTCTGACCATTCTTCAGAAAATTTTGAATGTTGAAGTTGACATCGCAAAACTTGAAGAAAGGGCAGAAGAAACTAGGAAAATGATATCCAAAGCTCAACAAATGGAAAGGGAAATGAGCGACAGGATGAACATTGTCCAAGGAGAAGAAGATCTCCGATATATCGGATAGATTTACATACTTATTTTTTTCAATTTTTTTACAATACTATT
>WASR01000104.1:2474-4304 GCA_009712615.1 Methanobacterium sp.
TTAAAGATTCAAACGAATTCCTGTTAAATTGAGGCCTATAAAAAAATGAGGGTACTAAAACATGATAATAAATGCTGATCTTCACATACATGGCTGTTACTCTATGGCAACATCTAAGAATATGACTCCGTTGGTAATGGCTCCACAAGCAAAACTCAAGGGGCTTGATGTTGTAGCAACTGGGGATGCTTTACATCAAAAATACCTTAAATTAATTGAAGATACTACCGAAGAAACTTCAGATGGAATATTCTCGATTAAACCAGATTTAATTGAAGACGAAACTGCTGAATCCAAGTTCATACTTACCACCGAGGTAGAGGATATGAAAAGGGTACATCACTTGATTATTTTTCCATCCATCGACGCAGTTAAAGAAACAAGAAATAAGCTTAAGGGAAACATGGATGCTGATGGCAGACCCAGAATAAGGATGAAGGGTAGTGAGATCTTGGAAGTGGCCCATGGGGCTGGATGTATTATTGGTCCCGCACATGCATTTACACCTTGGACAAGTATTTACAAGGCATATGACAGTTTAGTTGAATGTTATGGAGAAATCCCTGATTTTTTAGAACTTGGATTATCTGCAGATTCAGATATGGCCGATAAAATTGAGGAATTACAGAATCTAACATTTTTAACAAATTCGGATGCACATTCTCCATGGCCACACAGGCTAGGAAGGGAGTTCAATGAAATGGATGTTGATGAGTTAACTTTTGATGGTATCAAGGATTCCATTGCCAAAAAGAAAATAACTGCCAACTATGGATTTGATCCTAGACTTGGAAAGTACCATGTGACTGCGTGTTCAAAGTGTCATGTTAAATACCCTGTGGAAGATGCTATTAAAATGAAGATGAAGTGTCCATGTGGTGGCAGAATAAAGAAGGGTGTTGATTACAGAATACATGAACTTTCAAACTGGGAAGAACCACACCATCCCCCACATAGACCGCCATATATACACATATTACCACTGGCTGAAATAATCAGCATCACACATGGTAAGGGAGTCACAACAGTTTTTGTACAAAATATATGGAAGGAAATGATCAATAGTTTTGGAAATGAAATAAATGCATTGATCCACGCACCTATCCAAGAAGTCATGGCTGTTGATCAAGAGGTTGCAGCAGTAATAAAATCTTTCCGTAACGGTACCCTGGAAATAAATTCTGGAGGCGGAGGCAGATACGGTGAAATTTTAGTGCCTGAATAATTTAATTTTTATTTACCAAACAAATATTTTGTACAGATCATAAATAATATGGTAAGGTGTTATAATGGAGATCAAGGCAACTGTTGGTGTATGTACTAAACTGAAAAATAACAATGAAGATCGGATGGTTGTTGTGCCTAATGATGGGGAAATGTTCGAAGAAAATCAGATGGTGCTAGTAATTTCCGCAGAGGAATTCGAAAATCTTTCTTGCGAACTCAAATCCATGATAAATATGGTTGAAGGAGCACAAGCTGTTGAAGAAAATTAATGGTTTCCTTGTATGATTTGTGGATCTCATTTTCCTCGGATCATAACAAAAACCATATTAACAATAAACACTCATTTGTCTATATAAAAGCTAAAGGAAATGATAATGTGGAGTCTCAAACAACAATTTTTCTAGTAATGATAGGTGGATTCATAGCAGTTACAATTATGATGCAACTTTTAGGTAGAAACCTGCCTCAGAACTAAAAACACAATATAATTTTTTTTATTTGAACTGAATTTATCAGATTTTTTTATTTTCAATATAAAATTTTTTTTATAGAACTCCATTTCCAGCAGTTACATAGAAAATTTAATATGAATAATTCTATTTC
>WASR01000143.1 GCA_009712615.1 Methanobacterium sp.
GATTTAATTGCAACAAATCAAAATCTTTTATTGAACTGTATTTAAATAGATTTCACTGGTTTTCAAGCATTTTTTTCATTGGACCCAAATAAAAATCGTCCCATCCTGCATCAATATCATCAAAATCAGGATCAGGAACATTGATCTGTTCAAGTTGAAGGATGACGTATGGATATTCTTCTTTCAAATTGAATGTCACTATGGAGGGTTTGGCCCAGTCTCCACCAAACCATTCCTGAACTAACTGGCTTTCATGTTGGACAATAATATTTCTTCCATAGATATCACCATTCCATAATTCAAAATCAGTATCAACAGCTTCAGTCATTTTACTGGGTCCACCACCCCATTTATCAATAACAGATTGATCAACCAATGCTTTCCAAACTTCTCCAATTGAGGATTTGATCTTGTAAACTTTTTTTATACTATCCCTCATAATCATGCTCCCCCAAGATCTTGAATTAATGAGCTACATTATTTTTTATTTCTCAATTGATTTAAATATGCTAGAATCCATATTATAAATCATGAAAACGTTAATTGTTTATTACAGTAGAACTGGGGTTACCAAGGGGATTGCAGAAGAAATATCCAAGTCGATGGATTGTGATATTGAGGAAATTGTAGACAAAGAAAATCGTTCATGAATTATAGGATACATTAAATCTGGATTTGAAGCAGCAAGAAACAAAATGACTGAAATTGAAACTGCAAAATATGATCTAGCAAAATACGAACTACTAATCATCGGAACTCCAGTTTGGGCCGGTAAAATGGCTGTTCCAGTCAGGGTTTATATAGAACAGAACAAGGATAAAATACCAAACTTAGCATGTTTCTGCACATGTGGAAGTTCTGGAATAGATGGAACACTTTCAGGTATTGCAGAATCAGCTCAAGTAACTCCCTTAGCATCATTTGGTCTTAAATCATCCGAAATAAAAAATGGTTCCTACAGTTCAACTGTTGAAAAATTTATACAGAACATCAGTTAAAAAAGTGAAAATTATTTTTAAAAAAGATCTGGATGGTTAACTTAGCTTGAGTCAGTTTTATTACCTATTATTTTTTGCTTTACTCAATTGGGAACGATATTATACCTTCTCCACCATTAATTGTCATGTTAACTGGGGATTCATTTTTTAAATTTGCAAGCAGCTGATTAGAACTTGCATTGTTCATCAATTGAGGCATGTAATTTACCAGAACCATGGGATGAACCTTTATGTTGGCTGTATTGTTATTTAGATCCATTTCAACCATGAGGGATTCGTGTGTAGCAGAGTTTGACATGTCAAATACAAAGTTTCCCAAACTATAAAAAATAGGTTTTCCGTTGTAAGTCTCTATTGTTTGTATAACATGAGGATGACTTCCTATGACCATATCTGCACCGTCATCTATACACTCATGAGACAGTGTGACTTGATAACTGTTGGGTTGTGTGCTGTATTCATTTCCATAATGGAAAACTACAATTACCATATCAGAATTGTTTTTAGCTTCGTCGATATCTTTCTTGATCAAATTAGGATCTGCTGGCGCATATCCTGCACTTGATGATGTGGCAGCAGCCATTTCAGATGCACTGAATCCTGTAAATGTTGTGTTGTCCATGTAGTTTAATATTGCAATTTTTCGATCTTTGATATTGAGGTACACAGGTTTTGATGCTTCATCGATGTTGTTTCCGGCTCCTGTGTAGTTTATACCATTTGCTTTTAGTGCTGAAATGGTGTCATTTAAACCGGTATCTCCATAATCCATGACATGATTATTTGCAAGGCAAGCCACGATGATGTTGTTGTCTTTAAGAACATGTGCATATGCAGGATTGGCCTTCAATGGAATTGTACTTTTGTATGGGGTGCCTGATGTTGTCATGGGATCTTCTAGGTTTATTATTGCTCCATCAGAATTTTTAAACATTTCATCAACATTTGCAAATACATTTTGACCACTTGCAAGAACACCTTCCACATTTCTGCCCAACATAACATCCCCTGTAAAGTACAGGGTAATGTTCGATTTTGAAACACTGGTAGACACACTATTGTTTGAGGAAGAGTTAAATATGGAGTTCAATCCATAGGCCATTAAGAGAATAAACAGAACTAAAGTTATTATCGCGATTTTTTTCATACACTAACCATATAATCATTTTATAATAAAATAAATTTTAGATAAGAACTTAATTCAATATTTATGTGAGATATTTAATAATACTTTTGTATTATTAACATTACTCTTTTTCAACAATTTTGATGAGTTTCATGATTAAATTGAGGTCTATTTTTAGAATTTTTCTATAATTATTTTAGGTTTGAAAACCAATAATAATCATGGGATTTTTAGATACAATATTCACGGGAACTGCAGCTATAGTGGTTGGAATTATTCTAGGACTTATATTAGCCACAGTGGTTGGGTTTATTATTTATGGACTTGAAAAGATAAGAGACAGAAACAAGTATAAATAAAGTATGTAACGCAGTTTCATTAGCATATGGATAATATTACTAGGGTAACTGTTTAAGGACACGGGTAATTTTCATGATTTGATTCGATTATGGAATTCAAATTAGTTAAACCGTTAAAAAAAGTGTATGAACTAGTTTTTGTGAATATTTTGTTCAGCTATGGGCATGCTGAAGTAGAAAGTAGAACCTTCATCCAATTTAGATTCCACCCAAACTGCACCATTGTGTTGTTGAACAATTTTTTTTGTGATTGAAAGTCCAATTCCAGTCCCATCATATTCCTCAGCCGTATGAAGTCTTTGGAACATTTTAAACACGCGATCTAGATTATTTTTTTCAATTCCAATTCCATTATCTTGCACTGAAAAATGGTATTTATCTTCCTTTTCTTTGCATGAAACATGGATTACAGGCTTTTTCTCACTTTGAAACTTGATGGCATTTGCAATTAAATTTTGGAACAACTGAATCATTTGTGTTCTATTGGCCACAATTTCAGGTAGTTGATCAACACTTATTTCGGCTTGATTTTCGTCTATAGCCACCTTTAAATTGTGAATACTTTCATTTACTATTTCTGTGAGATTTAAAGGTTCATACTTAACTTCATTAGATATTCTAGAGTATGCTAGAAGGTCGTCCAGCAACCTCTGCATTCGTGTTGTTCCATCCACGATGTAGTTGATGTAGTTATCAGCATCTTCATCGAATTGACCCTTGAATTTCTGTTCAAGCAACTGGGTAAATGAACCAATCATTCTCAATGGTTCCTTCAAATCATGTGAAGTCACATAAGCAAATTGTTCAAGTTCTCTGTTAGATCTTTCTAATTCCTTTAAAAGTGAAGCCATTTGCATTTCAGCTTTTTTTCTTTTAGTAACATCCATAAATGCTGATACTGAACCTCTAGGGTTACCATTTTCATCGTAAAGAGGAGTAGCTTTGCCCATTAAATGTCTAACTTCTTTTTCAGGGTAAATAAGATCAAATTCATAATTCCTGATTTCTTTTCCCGATGATGATGCTTGAACAGGCATTTCCCCGGGTAACATCTCTTTTCCATCTTTAAATATTTTAAATGTTTGTGGAGCTTCCTGTGGTGGCAGTGATTTTGATGCATTGGCGCCTTGTGGAATATCTAAATAATCATATGAAAGCTGATTACCAGTTATCCATAGGCCATCTTTATCATGTGAGATCCAAACTGCTGCAGGAACAGCATCTAAAACCCTTGCAAACTCTTCTGATCTTGCCTGTTCCCTTTTTTCACTGGCGCGAAGTTTTTTATCCGAAAGTTCTTTTTTGGCTATTATTTTTTCAAGACTTTCATTAACAAGTAAAAGTTCACTCACCCGAGCGTCCATTTTCTCTTTTAAATCGTTGTATTTAGAATTAAGTTTAGATTCTAAATTCTTATGTTCACTTATATCAATTAAGATTACATTAAATTCCTTAATATTATCCATTTCATCAAATATTGGAATGATTTCAAGTTGTGCAAACAAAGTGTCCTTGTTCTGTAATATATTTATCTCACACTTTTGGTTTTCACGATTGTTTGCAGCCGTGAGAAGTGTAAATTTGTACATATTTTTGAAATTGGGAGCTATGAATTTGTTAAAATTAGAATCAACTATGTTTTCTTTGTTGGCACCCAAAAGTTGAACGCCTGTATTGTTGACTGATTTGATTATTCCATTTTTATCCAATGAATAGTAACCCAAAGGTGATGACTGGTAAAGATCATAGTACACTTTGTTTCTAGATTCATCAAATTCTTGTAAAGATTTCTCTAATTCCATATTTTTGAGGTTTAATTCA
>WASR01000299.1 GCA_009712615.1 Methanobacterium sp.
TTCTTAATATAATTAGTAAATCCTAAAATATCTAAAAAAAGCTACCAAATGTTTTTCACAATGATAATCCATTTGTTCAATCCTTCAATGATTAAAATTATTTATGTTAAGGGGTTTAAGGACATGTGAACTAATTGACTTATTTTAGGATTTAATTTTATTAATCTGTTCAATTAATTAGTTCTTTAATTAGTTCCCATCCTTAAAATTATCAAATGATTTTTGTAACATTATTACATCTATTTCAAGATGTAATCTTCTGTTATATAGACTCCTAGCGACATATAATGCTTAAAATATCTCCATCTTTGATTTCGTATTCTGATGAAATTCTTCTGCAACTTCTAGCATCAATGGCATGCATGAAACTGTCCCCAATATCGGTGTGCACCACGTATGCCATATCACGAGGTTTAGAACCATTCTTAATTAGGAGGGCATCTGGAAGCACGTTACCCTTTTGATCAGACATTTTATGTTCGTCTTCAACAGGGAAAACAACTATCATGTCCAAAACATCAAACAATGCTGCATTCAATGCTTCTTGAACTCCGGTACTGCCGTATTTTTGAAGCACATGTTCTTTGATGTAATTAAGGGCTTTCATCTGATTTTCATTGAGTTTTTCAGGGTTAACAACTTTAAAATCTGGATCACCTGGGAAATAATCTATCAATCCTGCTTCGGATGCCCTTATGAGTGCAAGTTCTGATTCAGCAGATGCAGGGATGACTCTGCCATATCGTTCTTCTAATCTTTTAATATTTTCTTCTGAACTCGGTAAATCTGCCTTATTTGCCACAATTAACATTGGTTTTGCCCTTCTAAGAAGGTCTTGAAGCATGTTGATGATGTCATCATCTTCCCATTTATCATAGTCCTTGTTAACCACCTTTTTTGCTTCAGCAATATCTTCCAATGCTATCCCAGTACCGCTCAACTGTTCTGAAAGGACTTTAGCAATATCAAGTCTCTCTGACATTACCTTTCTTATCATTTTATTCCAGTTCTTCTTCAGAATTCCAAAGAGCCACATGGTGATCTCGTGCTCTAAAAATTCAACATCTTCAAGAGGATCGTGGGTTCCAGGTTCACAAGGTCTTCCTTCCTCATCGGTTGAACCTGAAGCATCAATGATATGAATAAAAGCTCTGGCTTGTCTTAAATCGTCTAAAAATTTATTTCCAAGCCCTCTTCCTTCATGGGCACCTGGAACCAGGCCTGCAACATCGATTAGTTCTACTGGTATCAATCTTTTCCCATCAGCACACTTGGAGTTGTGGGGGTTGCATGTGAGTTCTAGTTCTTTGCATGGACAATCTGTAACCACGTGTGCAATTGCTTTGTTTGCATCTATGGTTGTGAATGGATAACTTGCAACATCAACCTCTGATAATGTTGCTGAATTAAAAAAAGATGACTTTCCAACGTTTGGTTTTCCTGTAACAGCAATTTGAAGCATATTTTTCCTTCCTTATAAAGTTCTCTGATCTCTAAACTAATTTAAAGGACCATGTTAAATAACAATTTCGATATAATTAAAAACTTCAAATTCAAGTAGTCTAGAAAATTTTAAACTCTGTTTCATGAAAAATAGATAACATATGGGCTTGGGTATAATTTTAAGGAAATATTTCAAACACACTCATAGAATTAATTAGGAGAATAAACCATGTCAAAGTTATATCTGGTAGGTATAGGTCCGGGATCAGGGAAATATTTAACAAAGGAAGCAGTAGATGTTGTTAACTCTTCAGAAATTGTGATTGGCAGTAAAAGGGCTCTAAATCTGTTTCCAGATATGGGAGCAGAAAAAATTGAACTCAACGCTCAAAATATGGGGGAAATGCTAAAATTGGCTGTTTCAAAGGCAGCTGAGGGTAATATGGTTGCACTCCTTTCCACTGGAGACCCTGGTTTTTCTGGTTTACTCAAATCCATCCAGAAAATTAAGGGAAATCTTAGTGTAGAAGTCGTTCCAGGAATCAGTTCGATCCAACTCTGCGCAGCAGAACTTCAAATACCTTGGGACGAGGCAAATATCATAACTATGCATGGAAAGGGATTTTCATCAAGACTCTTACCATTATTATCAAATGGAAGACCAACCATCATCCTGCCAAACACCACAATTAAAGAAACAGTGAATTATCTCATTGAAAAAGGAATAGATCCAAAAAGGGCATCGGCAGTGTGTGAAAATTTATCCTATGAAAACGAGAAAGTTGTGAAAACGAGTTTAGAGGAACTGCTGGGTGAAAAATTTGGGTACATGTGTGTTTTGGTGGTTTACTGAGGTGAATAAAAATTAAAAGTTCAGAACTACTTTTAAAACTAAAATTAGAAATAGAGCCGTACAGAACGCTAATTAAACCTAGAGACGATGTTATTGATGAATTACAGGAGATAATGTCTTCTTATAATGCTGAAAACTTTAAAAGATTAACAGAAACCACTTTATCAGGGAAAGATCTAGACATCGATACAACCAAGTTAAAAGCCCTCGAAGAATCCATTGATCATTACTTTGCTTTGTATGCACCTGAAAATATTGAATTTAGAGAATTTATTAAGATCATCTCTGTCTATCTAACATTCATAGAAAAAAGGCCGTTACATCCGCCGGGCATAATTTTTTCAGATGGAGATACTGTGTACGAACATAATGGAATTTATTATTGTACAGGAAAAAAACAGTTCAAGAAAGAGGATCATTCACTTTGTAACTTCTGTGTATGTCATGAAATCTGAATAGGGACATAAAATTCAGGTGCTGTTTGAAAATAATTATAATATTATGATCTAATCGTTGCAAAGCTCTTCATCAGATTCTTTCCACGGTGGAGACACTATACATAGAAATTCAAGATCTTTTTTACCTGTGTTTTTTATCCACTGATTTTTTTTAGGGGGAATGTAAACTGCCTGGCCTGATTCCACAGTTTCCACCTCATGGTCAATATGCATCTGACCTTGGCCCTCCAGTACGTAGTACACCTCAACAGATTCCCTAAGAATATGTGGCAGTGAAGATTTTCCAGGCTTGAGAACGGCGTGTGCAATGCTGAAGTCCAGTTTGACTCCGTCGTTTTTGGGGTGTAACAATTCTGCTAGGACAGTTTCATCGACTGCATCGAAGTAGTTTGAACTTTTTGTGTCCTTGATGAGCATGGTTTTGTATATTATAAAAAAAATAGGGGAATTTAGATAGTTTCCCTAGTTCATTGGAATGGCCTTAACTCCATCGTCAAGATGATCTCCGTAGAGAATATCTCCAATTTCTGTTAAACGTTCCATTCCTTTAACTTCGTGTTTTTGTAGAGGAATTTCTGCAATAACTTGCTGACCGAATTTTTCTTTAATGGTAATTAACCTCTGTTCTTGTATCTTCCTTCTTGCAGCACAGAATTCACAGTCAGCTTCTTCAGGCTGGATCTGGTTGACTATAACACCATCAGTTGTCATATTGTACTTTTGCATTGCCTGCATTGCACGTTCTGATTCATATATGGACATTTCTTCAGGTATAACAACGGTTTTGAAGGTTGTTCTCGATGGATCTGCCATGATTCCCCTGGCTTCTCTTATCCGTTTTTTAGTTTCTTCCATATCTTCAAGTGCCTTATCTTCTTCCTCTTCGTCTCCCATGAATGGCATGATATTCTTAAATGCTTTGGCCATACTTCCAACCTGGCGTCTAATGGTGATCATCTTACCCACCCAAGAATCCATCATTTCAGGCATTGAAAGTAATCTCAGTGTGTGCCCTGTTGGTGCGGTATCGAAAATAACAATATCGTACTCATCGGTCATCATATACTGTAAAAATTTGTCAAATGCAGCAGCTTCATCTATACCTGGGGCCATTGAAGCCATATCCATCTGGTCCTGCATCATTCCCATGTCCATACCAGGGTTTAAGGCTTGCTGTTCCTTCATTTTTGCCTGGTAATCCTGCATAGCAATTTCAGGGTCGATTTCAAGGGCTTCAAGATTTTCTGCGATTGGAGTTGGGTTGTGCCCGATGTTCCTTTCATAGGTATCTGAAAGCGAATGTGCTGGATCTGTAGAAATGATAAGGGTGTGTTTTCCTTGTCTAGCAAACCATAATGCTGTAGCAGCAGAAATTGTAGTTTTACCGACCCCACCTTTACCACCTATAAATACGAATGTTGTTTTTCCTTTATTAAACTTAAAAATGTCTTTAAATGCCATGATACTCCTCCAGTTATGTAACTAAAAATTAGTAAACATTTTTAGTAGTAAGATATGTTGTAGTTAGTTTTAAAGTATTCTATAGTAT
>WASR01000195.1 GCA_009712615.1 Methanobacterium sp.
TATACTGACCCCAAACTTTATTTTCAACGAGTATTTAACACTGAGTACTTGATTTATATCAATTTATTAAGGGTGTACTGATTTTTTTTTAATTTGATGGGTGATTATGTACCATTCATGTAATGAAAGGTCATTATTTTAAAATGATGTTATTCTTTGGTTAAGCGATTGAAATGTTTATATTTACCCTTGGATAATAATATTATTAATTATCTGTTAAATATAAAAATGGGGGAAATTTAACTCAATTGTTTAGGAGTTCTTTATGAAGCTTAGAAAAGATTTTATCACAGTACCTGTTTTAAGATACAAGGGTGATCGTCCTGATGAAAAACATGCCGACTGGCTGGAACTTCTGTTTGATCTGATATTTGTAGCGGCTATTTCGAGGATAGCTTTGAACTTGAGTGACAGCTACAACTTGGTAACCTTCCTGGAATCTTTACCCCTTTTCTTTGCTATATGGTGGGGATGGGCCGGCCACACATTTTATCTGGACAGATTTGGTACGGATGATATTTTCAGCAGGATAGTTACGATGGCTCAGATGGTTGCTGTAGCATCGTTGGCTGTTAATGTTAAAGACGCCTTAACAACTACAGGCGCAGGTTTTGCAATTTCATATGCCATCCTTAGATTTATTTTGGTGGCTGAGTACCTTTGGGTTGGGAGAAAACTGCCACAAGCAAAACCCCTAACCAACAGGTATTCAATAGGATTTGGGTTAGCAGCAACTATTTGGTTAATATCTGCATTTGTTCCTGATCCATACAGATTTTTACTATGGGGAATTGCACTCTTAATTGATTTTTTAACACCCTTCACAGCTGGAGAGATACATATCAACTTTCCACCCCATCCAACCCATCTTCCAGAGAGGTTTGGTTTGTTCAGTATAATAGTGATTGGTGAGGCCATATTAAGTCTCGAAGTTGCTGTGAGTAACATAGGCACGGATTTAATCACTGAAACCATGGGATTAATGGGATTGATCATAGCCTTTGCATTGTGGTGGGGATACTTTGAAGAAGCAGAAGGTGCTGAAGAAAGGGTTCAAGACAGGGGAGATCAAATAGCCAAATATCAATTATGGTTGTATTCACATTTTCCATTCATGCTTGGTGTGGTGGGTGCAGCTGCTGGAATTAAACATGTGATAAATTTACCGTTTGGATTTGAACTTGCTTCATCAGACACATGGTTAATGTGCCTATCCCTTGCAATGGCTCTAATATCAATAAGTCTAATCTTCATTTCATCATTCAAATGGGAAGATTGCAGAAGCAAAGTGCTATTAACCTACAGAATGCCATACTACGTAATAATAGCACTGGTGATTGCAACAGCATTTTTAAGCACTGTTGTATCAGGTTTTACTGTACTCTTAATCTTAACAATTCTATGCATTTTTAACGTTGTAATTTCCCTAAGGGAAACTCCTGAAGCAATCTGTGAACTCTAAAAAAATAAAAATAATTGATAAAAAAAATTTTAAATTATGAAATTTGATCTTAATTTTTTCTTTTTACAAATCCTAGGCTGATTGTTTCAATACCATTAAGAAATTCTGCACCCTCAACTGTACATTTAAGTGTTGAACCTTCGTACTGTGATAAATATTCTGACTCTATGAATCCCCTATCAGTGAGTACATCTACCATGTACCTCAAGTCTTCCTCTGAAAAATTAGGTAAAATTCCATAGGTTTCGAGCTTGTTTATGTTGTATTTAAAAATAAATGGTGAACTGCTTCCCTTTAAAACAAGGATTAAACGTTTGATCCCCAGTTGTACAGGAACCTGTTCAAGGCACATCAATATCATCCTTGAAAGGGCTGACTCATAGTCTGATGTTAATTTTTCAATTGTTGGTTTTGATGTTGATTTTTGAATGTTTGAATTCATGTAATCTTCGAGTTTATCGTAGTAGATCATTTCACAGCCACATTGGCATGTTTTAAGATTCTCTCCAAGATTTTTGTCTGCTATCTCGTAGTACACATCACAGATTTTACATATCATAAATGGCATTTTTTATCCCCCAAAACACGAGCAGGCTTCCCACTCTTTCATGATATATTTCCTATTCAACGTCCACATATTTGGATAAATACTTCAAATTGTATTGTGGTAGGTAATATATCTGTTAAAACAAATAAAGATAATAGTAAGCCAATGTGGAGTTATGTGGTGATAACAATGTCTGATGATACGGAAGGTGGAGAAGATTTTGACAGGCTATGTCCAGCTTGTGGAATTGCTAACCCCAAGGAGTTCCAGCAATGCATGATGTGCGACAAGGATCTTACCCAGACTATTTTATTTATTGAAGATGATTTTTTTGATTTGGAACTAACCAAAACCGAGTTAATTGAATACAGGAAAAATTATTACAGAACCAGAAGAACAGGTAAAGTCCAACATTTTCAGTTGGATGAAATGGAAGATATTGATTTTGAAAGTCCTGGTAAACGTTTAAGTTTCAATTATAACGGTAAAAGAGAAGTTTATCCATTAAAGGACGAAAATTACATGCAATTGAAGTTAAAAATTATGGAACTTGTGAATAAATAAAAATAATGGTCATGAATCCTCCATTAATCTGTAGAAGTTTCCATACAGTTTTCATGTAGATTTTGTTGTTTTCAAGGTTCTGAGTCTGTTTAGTGCAGCTGCAATTTCGAAGCTTCTGGGTCTTGCTAGGTTGTTTGGATACTTCCTTCCTGATGGAGCCAGAACATCTAACCTATAAGTGTCCATTGTTGCTTCAAGCTTTTTCAATACTTCTTCCATTGAAACCTTTCCATCCATGATGTTTTGTGCAGCGTAGTGTAAAGCATATGAAATAGTCCTTGTTTGACTTGAATCCACCAGTTGTTCTACTTGAGAAATGTCTATCACATCCTTTCCAACCAGTACTTGGGTTTTGCCCCTTGAATCAAGTTTTAGCTTTCGGCCCTTCATGGCTTTTACACTTCCAGAAATTGGATATCTCTTTTCGTAGCTAAACTTGGTTTTAACTTCGGTTTTCCTGTTTATGGGAATTTCTTCCTTTATCTGCATAGCCCTTTCCGTTACATCGTATGGAACGTAGTTGTCCATCATTATCACAGTGTCTGCTGCTTCGAAGTAGTCGCCAGATCCGCCCATCACCAGTATGGTTGATACACCATGATCAGTGTAAAGTTCCTTCACCCTATCAATGAACGGTGTTATTGGTTCCTTTTCAGTTGCCACTAATTTCTGCATTCTCTCATCCCTGATCATGAAGTTGGTTGCAGATGTGTCCTCATCAAATAGTAGGAGTTTGGAACCCGCTTCAATTGCCTCGACTATGTTGGCTGCCTGTGATGTGGAACCAGATGCATTTTCAGATGAAAAGTTGCGTGTATTCTTTTCCATTGGAGGGTTGTGAATAAACGAACTTATGTCTACATTTTCTATTTTCCTACCATCTTCAGCACGAATTTTAACTGCACTGGGATCAGTGACGACCATCTCCCTTCCATCCCTATATCTGTGGTTGTAAATACCCAGTTCAATGGCATGCAGAAGTGTTGACTTACCATGGTAACCACCACCAACCACCAAGGTCACACCCTCAGGAATTCCCATTCCCGTTAAAGTCCCATGGTTTGGAGTTTCTATGCTGAGAAGAAGTGATTCAGGAGTTTTAAATTTTACAGCCCCGTCAAATGGCTCTTCTGAAATACCACTCCTTCTTGGAAGTAGTGAACCATCTAATATAAATGCTACAACACCCCTTTTTTTCAACTCTGTTCTAATGAAGTTTGAATCCTCATTTATAAACACATGTTTCCTCAGATCATCACCATCCACATTATGGTAGATACATGATTCCATGATTATTTTCGGAAGAACCTCCAAGAAAAGTTTCTTGGCTTCTTTTCCAAGTATTTTTCGTCCCCTGGCTGGGAGACCCACTGATAATCTGATTTCAAGTGTTGTGTCATCTATGAAAACACTGGTTCTCTCCAGGATCTCAGGACCTGAAGAATCTATTGATATCACCCCACTTTTACCACTGCCTGTTCTTCCTTGAACATGGTTTTTAATGGAGCTATTGAATACACGGCCAATATAATCTGATACTGCTATTCTTCTATCAGTGTTTGATAGAAGTTCCCTTGGGAAGGTTACATCATCCATTAGAATTCTTATTAATGATGGTGATGCAAATGGATCCCTTTGTACATGAATAATTTCAAGGGTGAAAAAATCGAACTTGTAAATTCCCCTGATTTCGTTGTAGTTTTTGTATCCCCTTCCATCTAAC
>WASR01000156.1 GCA_009712615.1 Methanobacterium sp.
TTCAGTTATATAAAAAAAAGTAGAAAGGATAGATTTCATCCTTCAATGTATATTGCAGGTTTGTATGGCATTGCATTTCTGGATTTATTTTCAGGGTCATAGGTAGGTTCATCATAGACAACTATTTCTGCATCTGCTTCTCCTGAAAGGAATTCAATTGAATCTTTTAATATTGAATATTCATCGATAGTTCCCACATATTTCATTTTAGTCATTTCTTTTCCTATTTTCTTTGCAAATTCTGAAATTTTATTTTGTTTAATGGCTGTTTGCATTATTTTTCCTATGTCAGGCTTACCAATGCTATCTGCAATTTCAAATAATTTCCATTTCCATTCTGGAGCAACGTACACGTGGATCTTTTGAGGTTTGATGTTTATGACCTTTTTAATTTCATTTATATCCTGCGAAAGTCCGTGAACTATTTCTTCACCCTTCTGTACAGATTCATCCACTAATTCAGCATAATGTTCTGGCCAAGCTGTTATGGATACCAAACCTTCTCCCCCAAATTTATTCCATAGCTCCTCACATCCATGGGGTATGAATGGAACCATGAGCCTGATCCACACACCTAATATGTACACCAGAACTTCAGCTATTTCGTTCATTGCTTCTTCGTCTTCGGTTTGGTGTTCTATTCTGTAGAATAAATGGTCTATGTCCTTTTTAAATAGGAAAAATGCATCTTGTAATGCTTTTCTTGTTTGGAATCCTTCTAATGCTTCTGTTGCATCTTTTATTCGCATGTTCACTTGTGCAAGCATCCATTTGCTTATTGGCTGTTCAACAGATGGAGGGTTCAGATGATCCATGATCACTATGTTAGATCCGTAAATTTTTTCCACACGACGGGCAAATTCAAAGAACCATTCCATACGTTTGCTGATTCCCCTTACCTCATTTTCTCTCCAATCAAAATCCTGCCAAGGCTCTGCAGAGGACATTAAAAATAGCCTGATCACATCAGAACCATAGGTGTTGATTGCATCTTCGAGCATGATGATGTTTCCCTTGGAAGAAGACATTTTATTTCCCTCCAAAAGTCCCATTCCAAACACAACTATGCCTTGAGGCCATTTGTCCCTTGGAAATATGGCTGAATGATGGAACATGTGGAATGAAAGATGGTTACCAACCAGATCCTTGGCAGATAATCTCCAGTCTAGGGGATACCAGTAGTTGAATTCATCCCTCATCTGCTTTGTAAGCTCACTATCAATCTTAACTGAAGATTTATCCGATTTAATATCTAAAAATACTTCATCAAAGAATTCATCGTTTAGATCTTCTGGATCTATTGAATTCATGTACTTTGCAATGGTGTAATATGCCATATATATGGTTGAATCACTTAAAGGTTCAATTAACCAGTCTGTGTTCCATGGTAATTTAGTTCCAAGTCCAATTCGGCGTGAACAAGCCCAATCCTGCAACCATCCTATGTAATAATTGAAGTTGGCCCTGATTTCTTCGGGTATTATGTTCATGTTCTCGAGGCATTGATAGGTTAACTTTTTCCATTCTTCGTCAGAATATTTGAGGAACCACTGATCTTCCAGAATTTTAACCACACATTTGGTACCGCAGCGGCAAATAACTGGCCTTTCAGCAAATTCAAACAAAATATCTCCGAGTCTGTCTTTCAAAAGGAGTTGTATAATTTCATCCCGAGCATCTACAACTTTGTATCCATTGTAATCCCCAGTTTTCTCATCCATAACCCCCTTTGCATGTTCCAACTTGTATATTTCATTTGTTGCTTCCTTGAGATTAGGATCTTTCTGATGTTTCACATCAAACTTATCAAGCATGTCCTGAGCAGGAATCTCTCCATAGCCCTTTAGTTTAATTATTCCCACGGGCTGTATTGTCTCAATTTTTTCAACAAGCCCAAATTTCTCGAGTAGCTTATCGTTCTTTTTGAGGTCTTGAAGTGCTATTAAATCTGCTGGAGCATGGCCCGGTACAGAGTAAACCACTCCAGTTCCATACTCAGGATCTACGAATGATGCAGGAAGTACGATGTGTTCAATTCCTGTGAGAGGATTTTTAACATATTTTCCCACCAGTTCTTTGGCATCAACATCTCCATCGATTTCTATATTTTTCTTTTGATTAACCAGGTTATCATAAGCATCCTTTGCTATTATCCAAGTTTCATCATCAATTTTTATTTTGATGTAATCTTCATCAGGGTTCAACCATAAATTTGTGGCACCAAATAGAGTTTCTGGTCTGAATGTGGCTGCAACAAGATAGTTTCCATCCAATTCAAACTTGATTAGTGTAAGTTCGTTTATACCAACTCCTTCACCCTCCAACAGATCATGGTCCCCTACAGGATTCTGATCTTCAGGACAGTACTTGACTGGATGTTCTCCAATACCCACCAGACCCATATTCTTCAATTTTCTAAACTGCCATTCTATAAATTTTTGATAATGTGGATCTAATGTCTTGAACTCCCTTCTCCAGTCTATGGAATAACCCATCCTCGTCATGACATCGTGGTACTCTTCACCGAAGTACTTAACAATGTACTCTGGATCCGTAAATTTTGCGAGTTCTGATTCAGGCACCTTGTGTATGTTCTTGTAAATATCGAGGGTCCATGGATCCTGTCTTTGTATACGCTTGGCAATACCTATCACCGGTGCTCCTGTAACATGCCATCCCATTGGAAACAGGACATTATATCCCTGCATTCTCTTAAAACGTGCATATACATCCGGTACTGTGTAGGTCCTTCCGTGGCCCACATGCATCGCCCCGCTCGGATACGGATATGCAACTGTTACATATACTTTCTTTTTGTTGTTGGGATCTGACTGGAATAAATTGGATTCTTGCCAAACCCTCTGCCATTTCTCTTCAATTTTAATGTCGGTCAATTGATCACCCCAGAATAAAAACTTAAATTTCAATTAAAATTCTACCTTGAATTTCAAAATCAAATATTATGATCTTTATTGTTTGAATTTTATATGAATTGAATTTTATAACATATTTAATTCTCGACAATATTATGTAAACTACAATTCATTTAAACCACTTGATCTACTTCTTTATCCAACCATTTAAAATACTTTTTAGAACCCCTTTCTATTGATAACTCAAGTATACATGGAGTATCATAACTGTGAATTTCTTCTACCTTTTTAATTACATTTTTTACCATATCACTCCGAGTTTTAATGAAAATGAGAGATTCTGAATCTTCTTCTATCTCCCCATTCCATCTGTAGATGGATTCTATGGCAGGTACAATGTTCACGCATGCAACAAGTCTTTCTTGTACCAGTACCCTGGCAATTTTTCTAGATTCAGAAATATCAGATGTGGTAACATATATACTGGAGTACATCTTTAACAACCCCTTACATCAGTTTCAGGCGTTGGAGCAGGTTCTAATTTATGTTTTGAACTTTTAACTTTGCTTTTTATTCTTAATACTTCTTCCTCAAGTATATCCAGGGTTTCTGCAATTTTCTGGTCATCTACGCCTTTATCCATCATGAAAAGGAGCTTGTCCAGTGTTTCATATTTGATGCCCAGTTCCTCTTCATCTGTTTGTCCGTGCCAAAGTCCTGCTGTTGGTGCCTTTTTAATAATTTTTTCTGGAACTCCCAATTTTTGAGCGATACTCCTCACTTCTGTCTTGTATAAATTTCCTATTGGAAGAATATCCACACCACCATCTCCATACTTGGTGAAGTATCCAATTAGAAGTTCAGTTCTGTTCCCAGTCCCAACAACCATTCTCCCAAGATCATTGGCATGGTAGTAAAGGATCATCATCCTGATCCGTGCCTTTAAATTTGCATTTGCAAGGTCCCTTGATGGAGTATTTTTGAGTTTATTACTCACAGAATGCATGCAAAGCTCATTGAAAGGGCTGATGAGATCATCAACATGTATAATTTCGTATTCAATTCCCAGTTCTTCAGCCACAGTTACTGCATCTTCAATATCCTCGTATGAAGTTGTCTCAGTTGGCATTATTATACCCAGAATCTGCTCATTTTCAAGTGCCCTTGCACATAAGTATGCTGTTACAGCAGAATCTATGCCCCCACTGAGTCCAATTACTACTCCTCTACTTTTGGACTGCGCTACTTGGTCTTTGATAAATTCAGAGATTTGTTTAATGGTTTTTTCACCATCTCCCATGGGAATATCGATGCTTTTTTCTTTCATTTTTAAACCCTTGTTTACATATTTTGGTTACTTAACTCTACAATTCTTTCTGTTTATCAATCTAATATAATTTTTAAATGAATTTACTTGTAAAT
>WASR01000042.1 GCA_009712615.1 Methanobacterium sp.
TCTAAAATCATTTCATATCTTCCATTTAGCGAAGATAGTTATTGGTTAGTATTTTTGGCTTATCAGATTAATTTAAACTTTATATTAAAAAATTCGACCTATTTAAACTTAGTTTAAACCGTTACTCCATATAATATTCTAACTTTAATGGTGATACTTTATCATTAAATGATCATGAGGGCATATAAATCTATAAAATCTCATAAAACCATTATGCATGAGTTATTACTTATTTTACTCTATTTGGATTGTTTTTCATTTTTTTTAATCTAAACAGTTTTAGCCATTTAAATTCGGGTTGAATTCATGAAAAATAGTTGCTGGTCCCATCGAAAATAAGTTCTAAATTAATGTTCGAATTACATTAAAAAAAATAATAATTAAGGGTAGCAGATTGAATCTTGAACTCCCATGGTAATGTTCTCATTGATTGAGTTGGTAGTCTTTGTAGGCAGCATCCAATGTTTCCAACATTTTTTTACCTATCTCTTCGTACGCTTCATATCTTAAATTGGCTAATGAAACCCTTACAGACCATCCTGGAGCATCAAATCCTGATCCTGGCAGGATTACAACGGATTCTTTGTCTGCAAGTGCAAATACGAATGAAACTGAGTTGTAGTTTTGTTCCATCCACTTGGCAAATGATTTGTTGTACCTATTTTTTGCTATTTCCAGGAGATCGATGACTGCGTAGTAATTGGTTGCAGTTCTATCATAGTCAAGGGGCAGACCAAGGGCTTCGTAGAGTACGTGTATACGTTTGTTCAGGGCTTTTTTGGTTCCTTCGATGTAATTGATATTATCCTCAATAATAAAGAAAAGTGAAAACAGTGCCATTTGGGTTTGTTGGGGAAGTGATAATCCTGCTGTATGATTTAGTGCTACAGAACGGCTGTCTGCCACCAGGCGGTCTATGAATTTCATGTTTTCAGGATCCAGGCTGATACTTTCATACCTATTAATGAGATCAGACTTTTCAGATTCTGGCAGGTTCCTTATCATTTCATCGATCTTGTTATTTTCGTAGATTGCAACAACACCCAACCTCCACCCTGTACAACCCATATGTTTGCTGAAGGAGTATACGCAGATGGTGTTTGATGGTATTTCTGCCATAATTGAACGGAAATTTTCCACAAATGTTGCATAAACATCATCGGAAATAATTATGAGTTCCGGATTGTCATTTTTCACTATATCTGCAATTATTTTAATTTTTTCATTACTTATGGCTCTTGCCTGCGGATTTCCAGGATTAACCACAAAAAACGCTTTGATTGAAGGGTCCTTCAATTTTTCAAGTTCAGAATCTGGGTACTGCCAATCATCATCAGGATCTGCCATGATCTCAACTTCCACCAAGTCGTAATCATTCAATCGTGGAATTTCAAGGTATGGGCTGAATATTGGTGATGCTATGGCAATTTTATCTCCCTTCTGAATGATCTTATTCTCCATGAGGGAATTGAAAACATAAATTATTCCACCAGTTCCACCTTCGGTTGCAAACAGGTCGTATTTACATTTTTTTTCTTCACTGTTACACAGGAACTCAATTAGAAATGAATGAACAACTTGTTCCACATGGGGCAGTATTCTATCTGGTTCTGGATAAAAATCACCTATACTCCCAGTTGAAAGTTCATAAACCCATGAATCTGGTTCAAAGTTGAGTTGATTTATTCCGTATTCCACCGCGCTTTCTAAAAATTTCATGCCAGGTGCATCAGGATTTGCCTTGGCAAACTGTTTGAAACGTTTGTAAATTCCAGTTTTCTCTGGATGAAATCCTGTATGCACGTATTCACAGTCGCACTTGGATTCTAAAACAGCGAAATTTCCAAGGGTAAAGAAAGCCTGACGAGGGGTGGTTGCAATCCAATTTGGATTTCCACGACCTGCATTTAACAGTGTTCTGTCTATGAAGTTTCCAGCAATGTTGGTCAGTGCAAATTGAACTTCAAATGGACTGAGTTCCATATAACTTTTTAATTCCTTATAATCCATGGTTTCACCATTTAAAATATTTGAATTCACAAAATAATTTATTAATCCTCTTCATTCATCATTTGAATTGTCATATTTTTAAACTGCAGAGCATCGGGATTTTCAGGATCCTTGAGTAAAACATCATCAAAACAATCCAATGCTTCTTTATACTGTTTGTTCATACCCAGGCATACTCCCTTTTCAAGCATTGCAAGTATAAATTTAGGATCTTCATCCAGAGCATTGTCAAAGGATTCGATGGCCTTTTCATATTCTCCAATTTCCTTGTAATTCAAACCTATCTGATGCCATGCCCAAGGATTTTCAGGTTCCATCTCCAGAACTGTTTCAAACGTTTTTATGGAAGCATCATGGTTGCCCATGTGTTTAAGAGCTACACCTCTATAGTTTAAAGCTTCTACATTATCTGATTCTGCAGCAAGAACTTCATCAAAATATTCCAATGCCCTTTCAGGTTTATCCATAAATCCATATGCCTGTCCCTTGTTTATCAGTACTTCAATGTTGTCTGGAGAAATATTTAAGACAGCATCAAAATTTTTGATTGCTTCATCGTAGTTTCCCTGCTCCATATTGATGAGTCCTGTTAAATGGAAGGCTTCGTAGTTATCAGGATCCATCAGTGTCACCATTTCATAACTTTTTAGTGCTTCATCAGCTCTTCCGAGCATCATGAGCGACCTTCCTTTGAAGTACCAAGCGCCAATGTTTTTGGGTTCAATTTCGATGGCGTTGTTAAATGATTTTACCGCATCTTCAGGTTTTTTTAGATATTCTTGAATTACTCCCATTAAAAACCATGCTTCATCGTTGTCAGCGTCAATTGAAATTATTCTCTCGAGAGTTACTATTGATTCATCAAATTTGCCAATGTTTTGCTGGGTTCTAGCCTTTAAAAAAATTGCAGCGGTCTGTTTTGGATCAATTTCAAGCACCCTGTCACAGCATGCTATTGCATCATCATAGTCTTCAACACTTATGAGCACACTAGCCTTGTTCATCAGTGCTGTTTGATCTTTGGGATTCAATTCCAGCGCCTTCTCAAGACATTCTAATGCCTCTTCATTTCTACCGAGGGTTAGGTAAGTGGCTCCCTTGTTGGTCCAAGCCTCTGAAAACTCTGGATCAATTTCCAGGGCATGGTTGTAGCAACCAATTTCCTCTTCATGTTCATGGATTTCGTAGAGTGATAGTGCCTTGGAATTCCAAATTTCAGCAGATTTTGGATCTAAGTCAAGGGCCCTGTCATAGGATTCAATTGACTGCGGGAACTGTTTAAGGTTGTACAGTACCAGACCCATTTTATACCAACCTTCGATATTTATCGGGTTTAAATCAACTGCTTTTTTGTAACAGTCGAGTGCTTCCTTGAGTTCATCCATCTTGGTGAGTGTTTCTGCCTTCAGGAACCATCCCCTATCATCCTCTACATCAAGGTCTATTGCATGGTCAAAACATATGAGTGCATCACTGTAACATTCAAGCATGCTGTATGCCACACCCTTAGCATTCCAGGATTCAATAAATAATGGATCAAGATTTAAACTGATTTCAAAGGCATCTATTGCTTCATCTGTTCTTCCGAGCCCACCAAGTGCATTTCCCTTCTTGAAGTACAGGTCAGGATCGTCTGAAACCTCAGCAAGAACTTCGTTAATTGAGTTTAGAGCATCATCATACCTTTCAAGATTGAGCAGACAGTTGGCCTTTTCCTTTAAAACAGAATTTTTGTTATCTGTAGTTTCTAGGATTTCGTCGAAGAGAGTCAAAGCTCCTTCAAAGTTTCCCATTGACGAAAGCAGGAAGGCCTTGTTATTTATCAGGACTTCATCATCTGGATTGAGTTTCAATGCTTTGTCAAAACATTCCAGTGATTCATCATATCTTTCAACAAGTAAAAGTGCCATGCACATGTTGTCTAATGCCCATGGATAGTTGGGCATGATTGCAAGGGCTTTATCAAAACATTCTATTGCTTCATTTATTTTTCCAAGGCCCATAAGGGCCATACCTTTACGTGTCCAAGTTTCATAATCTTCTGAATTAGTTTTCAGGAGCTCTTCACAAGCTTCAATAATATCACTGAATTTTTGATGGTTTTCACCGTCATGTTCTTCCATAAGCGACCTCCTTAACTATCTATTATATCATGGAAACTTCATGTAATTATCCATTTTAAATTAGTTCAAAAGAATGTTCTTTGTAGCTGGTTTTTTTCATGCGAAGGTTTTTCATAGTAAATATTTAATCTTAAAATTTA
>WASR01000203.1 GCA_009712615.1 Methanobacterium sp.
TTTACAAAGAGTTGGGTACTTCAGAGAATGGTTTAAGTCCTGATGAAGTCCAAAAACGTTTAACAGAATATGGGTTGAATCAGATCCAGGAAGTTAAACAAAAACCCCTAATTTTGAAATTTGTTGCCAACCTGTATCAGTTACTAGCACTGCTCCTTTGGGGTGCAAGTATTCTTGCTTTTATTAGTGGAACACCTCAGCTTGGATTTGCAATCATCGCTGTCATAATAATCAATGCAATTTTCAGTTTCTGTCAGGAATTTGAGGCAGAAAAAGCCGTTGATGCCCTAAAAAAGATACTGCCATCATCATCAAAGGTCATAAGACAGGGCAGTGAAGTGGAGGTACTTTCATCCCAGTTGGTTCCAGGCGACATACTGGTCCTTGAAGAGGGGGATAATATTTCAGCAGATGCCAGGCTGGTTGAAGCCTATCAAATGAAGGTCGACAGCTCCACACTCACAGGTGAATCCAAGCCCGTTCGTAAAATTGCAGAGAAGGAAGAAGGTGATGATGAAAATATCATTAACGCCCATAACCTGGTTCTTGCAGGTACCAATGTATCGTCCGGTTCAGGGAGGGCCGGTATATTTTCAACAGGTGTAAACACCGAATTTAACAAGATAGCATCACTCACCCAGGAGGTTAAGGAAGAACCCAGTCCTCTTCAAAAGCAGTTGGCACGTTTAACCCAGTTAATTGCACTCATCGCAATTTTAATGGGTGTCACTCTCTTCTTTTTAAATATCTACGTGGTGAAGCTCAGCCTATCAGTTGCATTTCTATTTGCAATAGGTCTCACAGTTGCCAATGTTCCAGAGGGTCTGCTTCCAACTGTTACCCTGGCACTTGCAGCTTCTGTTAAGAAGATGGTGGGTAAAAATGCGTTGATAAAAAGGCTTTCAAGTGTTGAAACCCTGGGTTCAACCAACATAATCTGTACAGATAAAACAGGAACACTCACCAAGAACCAGATGACTGTGCGTAAAGTGTGGATACCCTACGATGTCATTGATGTTACAGGGGCAGGTTACGATCCAGCCGGCGACTTTGTACAGGACGGTGGCCAGGTCTGCCACAAAGATGTGCTGGAACTTAAACTTCTCATGAGGTCTGCAACATTTGCAAACGATGCAAAACTGGTTCCACCAGAAAATCCAGGGGAAAAGTGGAGGATATACGGGGATCCAACAGAGGCATCCCTCCTCGTGGCTGCACAAAAAAATGGTTTTGACTGGGAAGCCGAGCTTAAAAAGAATCCCCGGATATACGAACTTCCATTTGATTCCCAGAGAAAATCCATGAGCTCCATCCACCAGGTGGGTGATAGAAAGGTAGCCTATATCAAGGGAGCGCCAAAAAAGATTATAAACCTTAGTAACGAAATTTCAGTGGAAGAAAAGTCCATACGCTTCACAGAGGAGGAAAAGCAAAGGGTTATAGAGGAGCATGACAAACTTGCTTCAAGTGGACTTAGAATTCTTGGTATGGCGTATCGAAATCTTCCATCTGATTTTGAGGATTACGATCCAGATTCTGTTGAGAAGGACATGATATTTCTGGGCATGATTGCGATGCAGGATCCACCCCGTCCAGAGGTGCTTCCAGCTGTCCGCGACTGCCACAAGGCAGGTATCAGGATAATAATGATAACAGGAGATTACGGGCTTACAGCACGTTCCATAGCCCATGAAGTGGGAATTGTGGGGGATGAAAACTGCAGAATTGTGAAGGGTAAAGAATTGAATGAAATGACAGATGATGAGCTCAAAGCACTCCTGCAGTCTGGTGAGGACCTCATATTTGCGAGGGCTGTGCCTGAACACAAGATGCGTATAGCATCTGTACTTGAGGATATGGATGAGATCGTTGCAATGACAGGCGATGGTGTAAACGATGCCCCAGCACTTCGTAAGGCAGATATTGGCGTTGCAATGGGCATAACTGGAACAGATGTGGCCAAGGAAGCATCCGACATGGTGCTTACAGATGATAACTTTGCAACCATTGTTTCAGCCATAAAGGAAGGCAGGACAATATTTGAAAATATCAGAAAGTTCATAACCTACATATTTGCCCATGAAACTGCGGAAATTATCCCGTTCATCCTGCTGGTCCTCTTTAAAATACCACTGCCCATAACTGTCATGCAGATACTTGCCATTGATCTGGGAACAGACACTCTGCCTGCACTTGCACTTGGAATGGGTCCTTCAGAGTCCGATGTCATGGACAGGCCACCTCGGCCCAGAAATGAAAGGCTTTTAAACTGGGGAGTGATATGGAGAGGTTACATATTCCTGGGTTTGATTGAAGCTTTACTTGTTATGAGCGGATACTTCTGGGTTTTGTACGGTGGGGGATGGACCCTTGGAGAATCTTTACCCTTCAGTGATCCAGTCTACCTCGCAGCAACCCCCTTGCTCTTTGTTGGAATTGTCACCGCCCAGATCGGAAACCTCTTGGGGTGTCAGACAACACGTACCTCAACCTTCAAGGTGGGTGTCTTTAAAAATAAATGGGTCCCGCGTGGAATCATATTTGAAGTGGCTGTCATGCTATCAATTGTGTACATACCATTTTTACAACCCATATTCGGGACAACAGCCCTGGACATCTACCAGTGGCTCTACGTTTTAAGCTTCATACCCATAATGTTCTTTGCAGAGGAACTGAGGAAGTACGTTGCGAGGAGGATGAACAGATAAATTATTAATTATTGGGGAGGATTTTATTATGGATGATGAAGATTTAAAGAAGAAAAATGAACTTGAAAGAACCATGGAAAGAAAAATTGATCACCTGATAATGCTTGGAGTGGTAATTCTACTGTTGGTTGTTATAATAATTGGTATATTAATCCGTACAAGTTCATTCCTATAAATTAATCTTCCAGAATGTTTCATTATTTAAAAAATAAAGTTTAGAAACAGCAATAAAACAAATATTCCTAAATAAAAGTTTGAACAATTCAATTTGACAATTAAACCCAATACTATTCTCAAAATGGCAGTAAATATACATGTATTGCATAGTGTTGAATACACAGATCTGCTGGTAATCCTATTAATATATACTGCAACAGTTTCACAGTTAAAACCGTTCCAAGCTAGCAGATTTACCTTGAAAAGATAGAACATGCATGAAGATAAAAAGACAAATCAGTTTATGTTGAATACACAATTTATAAAAAATCAACAAACTGCATAAAAATCGAAGAATCAACCAAACACAAAATGGAACATTCCAACAACTTACAAATATGGAACATATAAACAAACTCAATAACAAAATCCCAGTTAGAACAAAATAAGACATATATACTATATTAGGAAATGGGATATTATGGGTTTGTTTAATAGATCAAAGAAAAAGTCGTTGTTGAACGATGTAAAAAAATTTTTTAATGAAGGTAAGTATCAGGAAGCGTTGGAAAGTGATAATAAACTCCTTGAGATAGATTCAAAAAACGAAACTGCCTGGATTTACAATGGCTTGATATATGAAAAACTTGAAAAATATTCTGAAGCTCTTGAAAGCTATAATAAAGCACTGGAAATAAATCCAAAAAATGCCCTTACATGGTTCTATAAAGGTTTAATATTAACAAATCTTGAGAAATTTTCTGAAGCTATTGAAAGTTACAATACATCCATTAAATATGATTCAAAAATTATAGGGTCTTGGATAAATAAAGGTGTGCTTTTAAATGAGTTAGGAAATTATCAAGAAGCTATTGAGTGCCAAAATAAGGTTTTAGAATTGGATCCACAGAATGAAACAGCCTGGATTAATAAAGGTTTAATATTAGAAGAGCTTGGAAAATATTCTGAAGCTATTGAATGCTTCGAAAATGTTATAAGGATCAATCCACAAGATTTAGATTCTTTGTTTAAAAAAGGTGTACTTTTAGGTGACTTGGAAAATTATCAAGAAGCTATAAATTGCTATAATAAAGTTTTAGAACTGGATCCAGAAAATGATGATTCTTGGAACAATAAAGGAGCAGCACTAGCTATGCTTGGACAAACTGATGAAGCTTTAAAGTCTTATGAAAAAGCCCTCAAATTCAATCCCAAAAAGGCCAATGCATTGAATAATAAAGCTCTTATTTTAAGTAAACAAGAAAAATATCAAAAATCTATAGAACTTTATGATAAAGCAATCGAAATTGATCCAAATTATAGTAATGCATGGCATAATAAAGGCGTAGCTTTAAAAGGGCTTGGAAAACCTGAAGAGGCCCTAAAATGTTTTGATAAAGTATTAGAG
>WASR01000255.1:0-2744 GCA_009712615.1 Methanobacterium sp.
ATATTCATCACACATCATTGAAATTGTTTTGGTTGATAATCATGAATAAATTAGATGTTCTAGCCCTGGGTACTTGTAACATAGATTTTTTAATGAATGTGCCCAGATTTGCAGTTGCAGATGATGAGGTGGACACAGAAAAACTCAATGTATCATTAGGAGGATCTGCTGCTAATTTTGCCCTTAAAACTTCCACTTTAGGATTAAAAACTGGTATCATGGCCAGAATTGGTAAAGATAACTTTGGAAACTACATCAGCACCAGTTTCAATGAAAATAATGTTAACACAGAGAGACTCGTTCCCATAGATGAAAAGACAGGAATGGCATTCATAGCAGTGGATGATAGTGGGGAACGATCCATATACACGTATATGGGGGCAAATTCAAAATTTGAACTATTGAAACCAGATATTAGGTTAATAAAAACTTCTGAAATACTGCATTTAACAGGCATGTACATAGAGGTTGTAAAAGAAGCCTCAAAACATGCTAACATGTTATCATTTAATCCAGGTGCTCTTCTTTCTTCGTTTGGAATGAAAGCAATGGAAGATGTATTGGCCAGGACAGACATCCTATTTTTGAATAAAAAAGAAGTCAGCCTTTTAACAGATGAAAACTGCACAACAGGAGCAAAACTTCTGGTTGATGCAGGTGTTAAAATGGTTGTTGTGACGCTTGGAAAAGAGGGATCAATACTTTTTACCGGGGATCAGGAAGTTCATCAAGCATCCAGCATGGTTAAACCTGTTGATACAACAGGGGCTGGAGATTCATTTGCTGCAGGGTTTATTAATGGATTTTTACGAAACAAAGACCTTCCAAATTGTTTGAAAGATGGGAATAGTTCTGCCTTAGATTGTTTAACTAAATTTGGATCATCTGCATTGGCTGGTTTTAAATAATAGAATATTTGCCCTTCCAATCCAAAATAATAATGATAACAATATAATATAAATTATAACCAGTTTAAATTTAAATCATATCCTGAAGAACTTGGCAGCGTTGTTGTAGGAAACTTTTTTAATATTTTTTGATTCCACACCTGCTTTCCTTAGTTTATGAACAGTTTTAGGGACTGACAATGGGTCTGATGGTGATGAGCTCATGTCACTGTCTAGAACAAACTTGTCATAACCGTAGCTATCCATTATTTCTACAGCCTCATCTGAAGTCATTTTATGCGGCTGGACAGTTAAACCTAGAATTCCATCAAAATCTTTAACTCTGTCAATGATGGAGTTGTCCACATGATCAATGAGTACCAGGGAAGTGTCAATATTTTCTTCAATTATCGATGCAGTTACCATGGTAACTTCTGCCTTATGAGTTCTAGGTGTGTGTACAATAACCTTCACATCTAGATCTTGTGCAATTTTGAGCTGCTCTTTAAATACTTCTACTTCACTATTTGAAGTGGTTTCTAGTCCAATTTCACCTATAGCAACCACATTTTTGTCTTCAATGAGTTCTGAAATTTTTTCAATTACAACTGTATAATCATTGCATATGCTCCTGGGATGAACACCAACTGCAGAGTAAAGTTTCAAACCATTCTCTTTGGCTCTTTTAGTATCATTTTCCATTATTCTATGAATATGATCCAGCACAACATCTGAAGTGCTCATTCTCAATGGATCATGGGCACATGTCACTGCTTTTTTAATTCCTGCAACAGACATTCTTTCAAAATCTTCATAAGGTCTTGTATCTGCGTGTATATGGGCGTCTATCATAATTTTATCTCCAGAAATATTCATCACTGAGTTTTAACTCTGACTATACTATATTTAATTTGCAGTTAATCAACATTACGAAACCATATGAAAATTCGAGTAAAAAGTCGTTAGTTATAAATTAAACGAGAATAATTAATACTGATGATGATTATCATTATTTTAGGGGGTATGAAGAATGGAAAGGAGTATGAAAACCATTGCCTCATATGATTTAAAATTATTTAAGTTTGATCAGAGGAACAAACTCATTTTTATCCTATGTGCAGCTATTTTGTGGATATTGGCAACATTAGCATACTTAACCCCTAATTTTAATCATTGGTTTTTGGCTAATTTTAATACACTTCGTTCAAATTACTTATTTGCAAATCTATGTTACTATTATACAAAATATACTCTCTCCTTTATAGCCACGCCCATTGCATTACTTTACTTGGCATCATTTAAGGTCAATAAACTGAAATCCTATAGAGTAGTGCTTTTGTTATCTGTCATGACTTTAGCCATAGGTATTCCGTTAGTGGATCTCATAAAATATTATGCTGCTGTTCCACGCCCATGGCTACTTTATCCAGATATTAACAGCATATATTATCCTTTTGGCCATTCTTTTCCATCAGGGCATGCTTTTCAAGCATTTGCAGGTACATTGCCCCTAATAATTTGTTTCCTGACCAACGATGATACATTTAAAAGAAACATAATAAAAACAGTTTTAGCAATAGTCCTCCTGATTTTTGCAATAAGCCTGTCTTTCAGCAGGCTACTGGCGGGTGTGCACTTTCCAACAGATGTTTTATTTGGAATTGGACTGGCTGTAATTATGATGGTTATTTTGATCAGCGTACTGCAGTATTTACTGAAGACCGACCAATTAAATCCACAAAACGAAAAATGGTACGCATTAATATTCCTTATACTAATTACAATTGATATATGCTTCCTTTAAATAGAAAAATAAAATTTACTCCAGCTAAAAAAAAAAATTTAGGATGGAACATT
>WASR01000255.1:2754-4270 GCA_009712615.1 Methanobacterium sp.
ATGCTGCAATGACTCAAATTCCATTTTTCCAGATAATAAGTCTATTAAGACTTTGTAAACATCTTGAATCGGAATTCTTACCTGTTCCAAGTTGTCCCTGTTTCTTATGGTCACACTATTATTTTCTAGGGTTTCATGATCAACAGTGACTGCAAATGGAACTCCAATTTCATCAGACCGAGCATATCTTCTTCCAATAGTTCCTGAACCATCGTATTCTGCAATTATACCTTGATTCCTGAGTTCTTCCCTTATTTCATGGGCCTTTTCTGAAAGCTTATCCTTGTTTACGAGTGGGAAAACATTAACACCAATTGGAGCTATTTGTTTTTCCAGTTTCAAAAACTCCCTTTCTTCATCTTCGGTATATGAATGGAGTAAAACCGAGTAGATGATACGATCAATACCGAATGATGGTTCGATAACGTGTGGAACAACCTTTTCCCCACGTACCATTTCTTCCTCTTCACTGAAACTAACAATATCAGAACTTATTTCAATGGTTTTATCATCGAGGTCAATATTGTAGCCTTCACCATTATCAAATGCTTTCTGCACCTCAGATGCATCCAGGTATTCCAATGCCCTGATAACTTTGGGTGCATCTGCCTTGAACATTGGACCGAACTTCTTCATATCTGGTTTAACAACAAGTTTATTGATCTTTTTTGGTTCGTCAAATTCTATGAAAACACTCAAATCTTCGTTACTGTATTTAGCATGTGATTTAAGATCAAAATCTGTTCTGTCTGCTATTCCTATTATTTCAATCCAACCGAACCTGTCTGTCAAAACTTCAACATCCCAGCAATCTATTGCATAATGGGCCATTTCAGTTGGAAGGTGCTGCCTGAATCTTATGACTTCAACTGGAATTCCCAGGTCTGCTAAAAATCTTCCTGCAATGCAGAGCTGATAGGCTAAAACTTCAGAAGAAACCATTCCTGTTTCAACGGCATTTTTTGCTGTTATCATTTTTGGATCTTCTTTATTCAACTGTGCATCAGATGATAATAGTTTTAACTCATCATTTGCAACGTTTGCAAATTTTGGATGGTTTTTATCAACAGGATCCACAAATATTTCCGCTTCTGCCTGTGTGAATTCCCTGAGTCTTATGATTCCTTGACGTGGAGAAATTTCGTTACGATAGGCCTTTCCTATCTGAACAACACCAAATGGTAATTTGCCCCTGAAAAATCTTAAAAGCCTTTTAAATGGTATAAAAATACCTTGAGCAGTTTCAGGCCTCATGTATCCTGTAGCTTTACCTTTAGCTCCAATCATGGTCTGAAACATGAGGTTATAACTCCATACGTGTGTAAGATGACCTCCACACTTTGGGCACCCTATCTTATTTTCAGAGATTATCTCAGTCAACCTCTGATTTTCAAGTCCTTCCACATCATCATCAATAACATCTTCAATGACATGATCTGCCCTGAAAACTTCTAAACAATCCTTACATTCGGTCATTGGATCTGTGAAATGATCACCGTGCCCAGATGCTTTCAAT
>WASR01000252.1 GCA_009712615.1 Methanobacterium sp.
AAGTCGGCATCGCTGCCCGAAAGACGGTAGAAAAATTCGAAATAGCCGACCAGCGGCATGGACGGCCAGACGTCCTTGGCAAAAAAAATTTCGCCCCAACCATTGTGTCCGACCGCCACATGCGGGACATAACCGGACGTCTTGAGCCGGGTACACACATCCGCCACGGCGAGACCGTTGTGCACAGCCAGATCGAACTCGCGAACATAGGCATGGGCTTCGGATCCGGCCCGACGGGGCCGGTACGACCAGACCTGCGCCCCCTCGATCCGCGTCTCCGGGTTACGGCCGATTCCAACCACGTCATGGCCGAGCGCCGCCAGATGGCGCATGACATGCCGAAACTGGCCTGGCAGATCCTGATGAATGAACAACCAGCGCACCGGCCCCCTCCCTTCCCTTACGGCGCAAGAGCGACAAAGCCGACCAGGCGGCCAAATCCATAAACACGGGCTTCGCCAGACCGCCAACCGTCCCCCGGCAAGGCCAGGGCCGCCGGTGCCTGCAGGGAACCGGCCGGCAGACGCGCGCTGATCAGGCGCCGGCCAAGACTAGTCCAGTCGGTGAAATAGAGCACTTCGAACCCGTCCTGTGCGTCGATCCGGAGGCGGGACATGCCGGGGACTCCCGGTTCGCTTTCGACCGTCACGGAACGCCAACGGCAATTCCGCCCCAGTTCGGCCAGAGGCAGGCCGTTTTCCATGGGCTCCGAACCATCATTGGGCAATCGTCCGAGCGCGAGAACATCCCGATCGGGAGTAGCCGGAAGGCGGGAGGACGTTCCCCCGACGATCCGGCCGAACAGAAATCCGGTACAGACCGGCAGGGCCGCCGTCCCGCCGTCGGTCACGACATCGAAGCGCAGCCAACGGCTTTCGCGCGGCATGACCGGAACGTCGACGAACAACGGCCGCCAGTACCCGTCATCCTCAAGATCGAGATAGCGGCGCCGACTGCGCCAAAGGAGACAAGTCCCATTGGATGTCGACCAGCGGATGGTGACAGCGAGACGATCGCCCTTTTGGCGTTCGGCGCCCTGTGCACTGCCACACAGATACCAGAGAAAAAAGTCGGCATCGTTTCGGATGATGGGGTCATAACGAAAATAGAGCGGCACTTCGGTGGCGCTGATCGCGCGACCGTCATTGACAGTCTCCAGACGATAACATTCGGCAATCTGACGGGAATCGCGCGCGCCCTCTCCGCACGGGGCGCCATTGGCGGAAGATGGGCCATCGCGCACCGGTACGATGGCGGAGGATCTGATATTGACGAGAAGACGGCCCTTCCCGCGGCCGGAGCGCGTCGATCTGCCGGTATCGTCGAAAACGCCGGCAACGCCCGGCACGTCACTGTCATTGAGAAGAATTCTCTCCGGCCCGGCCGTATCGTGGCGCAAGCAGAGATCCGGATTAAGGAAGAATCGGGCCCGGGTATCCTCCTCATTGATGATGCGGTCGAAATCGTCGCGGGTCCTCACCCCGAGGCCGAACTCGACATGTTGGTCTATCCCCCATTTTTCAAAGAACAATCGCCAGCCATCATTCCGTTCTCTCAGACGATTAATGTATGTTTGATAGATTTCCGGATGATGGTGATAGGCAACCATGGTGGGCAGATAAGCCACCTTGAACGTGGTGTTCAGCTTCATATTTAGGAAAAAATCTTCGTGTTCTCCGTTTGATTTAAATTGCTCGTCCCAAGCGACGCCATTATCAAAAATAGAACGTCTTAATACAGAAAAATTAAGAACAGCATCACAAATATAATAAATAACACCAGCAGCTATTCTTGCCTTAGGCGCAATATTGTAGATAGGAATGCTAAATAAAATTTTCTGTATTTTATCATACTGCAGATATATTTCCCAGTTCCGCAGCCATTCCTTCTCGCCGTCGAAGTCCATCAACCGGCCGCCCACCACGCCGATCCCGGGAACGGCGCGGAGGATCCGCACAGCGTCTTCAAACGAGGTGTCGCAGTCAAAGACGAAATCATCGTCGCAGAGAATGAAAAACTCTTCGTCAATTTCCCGCACCAGGGCGTTACGCGATGCGGTCACTCCGATATCGTAAGGCATGCGGACAAGCGTGACGTCATAGCGGGCATAAAACGCCCGCATGGCATCAACCTGCCGGGATTGATCCGCGACATAAATGGGAATCGTCGGGAAATATTTACGAACCGACCGAACCAGCCGCTGCACGGCCTGCGGCCGTTCGATCGTCGCGAAGGCCAGGGCGATGGAGGCGGACAGAGCGCTCGCGGCCATCAGCCGATGACCAGACGCTGGGATTCCAGGAAGAAGCCCAACTGCTCCAGATGATACAGCTGATCCGAAAAGTCTTCCTGACTGTTTTCGTCGAACAGATCGGCCCAGGCTAACGCCGACGTCGGAACGATGATCTCCTCCCACCGGCGTCCCCGTTGCGCGGGAAGGTCCAACCCGAGAGTCTGCGCGGTCTGCAGGACATACCGATGACAGCGGTTGAGAGTGACCCCCTGCCAGAACGACCGCTTTCGGAACCATTCCCTGCTGAGACGATTGGCGGAGATATGATGCCGGACCAAAATGGCCGGATCGTAGAAGAGAGAGAAGCCGGCCATCTCGATAAGCTGATTGACCACGCCGTCCCCGGACAGCAGCAGGTCGCCCACCCGGCCCAGCTTTTCCGGGAATCCTCCGACAAAATCGAGCACGGACTTCCGGTAGGCGCTGTTGACTTCGATCAGCCACTCTCCGGATCGCGCCAAACGGGCCTCAGTGCTCCATTTAAGACCGGCCGACAACGGCCGCAGCATCTGATCGGTCAGCCAGGCCGGTCTCGGTGCGCCCCAGACGGGGATGACATCGCCGCCAACGATTCCGAAGCTTTCGCCACCTTCGCGAAAACGAAAGAGCAGCCCTTCAAGCCATGCCGGATCGGGTTCAGCGTCATCGTCGGTAAAAGCGACAATGTCGGCCGCGCACATTCGTGTCCCACTGTTGCGGGCGATCGACAGTCCCGGCCGCGGCTCGAAATATCGTTTGAAATGCGCCAGCCGCTCGCAAAAGGAAGCGATGACACTTGGCGTATCATCCTTCGATCCGTTGTCGACCACGACAACCTCGAAACAGTCAGGAGCCAGCGTTTGCCGCTCCAGGGCCGCCAGGCACCGGACCAGATAGTCGCTGCGGTTCTGGGTGCAGACGACCGCGCTGATGGCGCAGAGGCGTTTCGCAACGGTCTTCACGCCAGATACACATTCAGATAGTTGATGGTGACGGAAAGGCTGTCTGTCGTATCGAAAAATAACATCAGGTGAGCCTCCGCGGCGGTATTCAACTCAATGAAATCCGGAAGATGCAAATCGCCACAAATAGTCGTATTTCTTGTTCCGCACAAAACTTCAAACTTCGAAATTACGACTTCTCCCCTGTCACCTTTATTTTTCGGAAGACGGAGTAATAGCTGGCAGAAAACATCGCGGCTGACGTGACCGTAGAGGCTGAATTGGAACCTTTCAGCCAGAGACAATTCCCGCCAATCCGCCAGCACTTCCAAGGCCAGCCAGGGGCTTTGACCGGCGAAGTCGAGAGCCACCGTATTGAGGTGACTTTCCGGACTGACCGCATGATCGGCCTTCGGTTCGATCCGCAGGCGGACCTCCGCTCCCGGCTCGAAGCTGATCCTGACGCCCAGGGCGATTTCCTCAAGCGGTCGCAAAAAGAGTCCCATTTTACCGGTCAATGGGCGGGTGAACAGATCGCCCAGTCGCCGCTGCAATGTCATGCGGGGACTGAGATCGGCGAGAATCTGGTTTTGCAACCGGACGAATTCGCCAATCAGCGCATCAAGCCGCTCGGGCAAATCAAGTGAGGCGACGGGTGTCATCACCGTGCGGAGCGCCTGGGTCAGCTCAGCCAACGTCGATACGCCGGCAGTTCTCCGATACACGTCCGGAAGCCGCGCCACATCCGATTCCCCGCCTTGGAAACTGCCGACTTCCGAGGAGACGGCCGGCCCTGAAAATCCGGCATCCGACCCGACGTCCGTGACCGAAGCGCGCCCCCCGTCTTCACCGCGGCCAACCGGATCCATGTCGATAAATCGGATTGGATCGCGATCGACAAAGCCGACGGGATCGCGATCGAAAAAGCCGCCGGGATCGCGATCGACAAAGCCGCCGGAATCGCGATCGGCTAAGCCGACGGAATCGCGATCGGCAAAGCCGACGGAATCGTCAGTGGCAGCCGAAGCGGCG
>WASR01000232.1 GCA_009712615.1 Methanobacterium sp.
GTTATTATCCCTATCAAAGTCACAATGAAGCCCAGTATGAGTACTAGGAAGTGTGGTGCAAGTTTCATTCCTGACATTCTGAAGGTTATAAATCCACTTACTATTCCGCTAAGCAGTATGGACAATATGAGTATTTGATATGTTGATTGCATTTTTGTTTCACCTCTAATCTATTTTTTAAAAGTTCACCACTGCAAAGCTTGGATCACTCAGCAGTGTAATGTAGGTTGCAGCCCCTGCGAGTTTGGTTCCTTCCACAAGATCCGATTGTTTAATTCCCCTGAATTCTGCGCTGAGTTCACAGACAAATATCTCTGCTCCCTGTTCTATGATTGGTTCCATTAATTTGTCGAGTCTATCAAAGGCAGGATGCTTTACCTTGGCAGCATTTCCTTTTCTTGCTATGCTCACACCATCCATGAGTAGGAATACGGTAACTTTCTTTCCCATACTCAAAGCTGCCTTGGAAAATATGAAGGTTGCATAAGCCCTTTCCGCATTTCCAATTCCATTACTCTGAACCACAAGAACCTTATCCCTCTTTGTTACCTGAGACACTGCTTCACTTTCAACCTTCTCAATTACCACATAATATTTCCCGTTGGTTTCTCCCTCATCCACTACAGATCCATTCATTTCTGGTGCAGATATGATGAGATCGTCCAGTGTTTCCTTCAAGTTTGAAACTATTTCAACACGTTGTCCCAACTGCATCGATGCTAATTTATCACCCACGATTATCACTGGGCCCGGACATGTTTCCCCTGTAACATCGAGTTTTTCGATTTCAATATCCTTCTTTGTCATTCTTACAACCAGTTCATTTCCCTTTGTTTCTGCACTAAAATCATAACCATATTTCACTGCCAATTCCTCTAAACCTTGATCTTCTGATTTTTTGAGGTTAATGATTAATTCATCTTCAACATTCTGTTTGAGAATGTTTTCCACGAGTATTTTAGAATTTGGATGTTTTATTCCCAGTGCATTGATCTTTTTCATAGTTCTCCCCACTTCTCTTTGAATGAAGCAACTGCATCCACCATATCATTGAATTGGTTTGCAGGGATTCCAATTATGACTTCGTCTTCGCCTATCTCGTCATATTTTCTTGAGCCGTTGCATCCAAGTGTCATGTTGGATACTCCACGTTGTTTGACTGCAACCACTGCATCTGCACAAACAGACTGTATTCCGGAATAATCACTGGAAAGTCTTCCGCCTTTTTCATTTAGAAGTGCTTGGCTGATTTTTAATGCCTGTTTAGGATTTACAATTAGTACTACAACATCTGGTTCAAATTTAGCTGTTTCAAGGGGTGAGTAGAGTGTTGCATAGTAATTTTCGTTTGATTTTGGTATGGAGTCAACAGTTTCCTTACTTGCCTCTAGTGTCTGGTAGTTTCCAAGTTTATGGTACATCTTACCTGTGGCAACTGGTTCTGGTATGGATGTTATTCCCATGACTCCAGCTCCTCCCTTACAGAGATGCTCTTCAGCACTTGCGTAACCTTCTAATCCTTCCAATCTTGCATCCTGCACATATTCACAGTGCCTTTTCTTTGCTGATATTTTGCTGTAACCCTCAGGAATTTCATCGGAGGATTTAACCAATTTAACTGCTACAGGGCTGCCTTTTGTTTGTAAAAGCTCTTTAAATTCTTTAACTTTTTCTGTGTATTCCATATTTTTAACCTCCAACTAAGTAATAAATGTAACATATAGTATAACTATACTGTATAGTATAGATTTATAGTATTTAAATATTTTCATTCTAAACGCATTCAATACTGAAGAATCCGTGAAAAAACCGTTGATTCAAATTCTGAGTAGGTAGTGTTAAATACTATTATACTATACCATATAGTATAGAAATAGGTTTTAGAGGTGAAATTATTTTAAAAGATTTGTCTGACACCGAGAAATTAATTGTATCATACATCAAATCACACCCTCCAGAAGAGTGCATGCTGGATAAGATCACCAGAAACACCAGTAGAAGCCGGGCAACCATACTCAAATATCTGGGAATTTTAAATGCCAAGGGAATTTTGACCTATAAATTTGTGGGCAGAAGCAAACTATGGAGCTTAACCCAGGAATCAGAAACTGAAACCTACAAAACTGAACAAACAAAATCCAACATCGATCAAAATGGTGTAATATCAGCAATAACCAGGCTTCACACCATAAAACTCGAAGAAACAATGCTTAAACCTATTATAAATCATCAGGACACCATAATATTTACAATCAATAATGACATGGATATTATAATATCCAACAACACATTCAAAATGCTTTTTAAGGATAAAACTAATTTAAACGATATTTTAATGCCAGACCAGCTGATGGTGGTTAAGGAACTGAAAACCAGTTTAAACTCCACCAAATCCATGGAACTCGAACTCGATCTGATGGAGAAGTATGGAACCTACACCCCGTATAAGCTAACTTTAAAGGCAATTATTGACAGCAAAAACAAGCTAACAGGAATATCCTTCATTGGTGAGGAACTATCCCAAGTTACGAGAAGTAAAATGGAACTGGAAACTCTGCTTTCCATAACCCAAAAAATGGGATCTGCCCAATCTGAAAACGCCCTCATGAAGGTATTAAGCAAAGGAATTGAAAAACTAGCAGACATTACGAGTATTACCGTTTTTTTAAAAGAAAATGAAAAGCTTTACATCGCTCATGACACAGCTAACTTAATTAAATCTAATTTTGAAGTGTATGACAAGTACATTTTAGACAGTATGGATGCTCTGGAAACTAAAACCACTAATGAAGCCATTTATCTTGATCCTGTTAGATCAGAAACTGCTAAATCCATTGGTATGATGGTTTCCATTCCAGTAATTTATGAAGAAACATCCATAGGAGCCATACTTGTTTTTACTCAATCAAGCTCTGTGGGATCCATCAACATTGAGAACATGGAGATGGTTGCAGACGAACTTGCAAGCCACAATAAAATCCATAGGCTGAGCCAGGAAAAACAGGACTATACCAACACACTCATGGCCATGAATCAAATTTCAAACATATTAAACACATTCACAGTTGAAGTGGAAATACTGGAAAGATCTGTAGCATCTACAATAGAAACCCTTGGTTTTGATATGGGATGTATCTACCTGGAGGATGATGACAACGAACTCACACTTCGCGTGCATAAAAACCTACCACAGAGTCTTGAGAACATGTGCATTTCGGGAATGTTCAAGGAAATCTTCCAAAAAAGCCTTGAAAAACAGAACATCGTATACATAACACCTGAATCGGAGGAATACGATTCATTAGATCCTGTGATATCTAAATCTGGTATTAAGAGTTTGTTAATACTTCCAATTAAAAGTGGAAGGAGTATTGTTGGACTTTTAAACATGGGAAGCAGAGAAGTTAAAAAATACAACGAAGTGAGCCTTGAGAATTTAAGTTCCATTGGTCTTCAGTTGGGACTTGCCCTTGAAGTATCAAAAACAGCATTTAAAGAAAGTTAAAACCTATATATTCACATTAAAAAATATTTAAGTACTCATAACAAATTTACTGAGTAATATGATATCGGTGCCATAGTTTAGAATTTAAACCAAACTATTCACATAATAAATAGGGATATCATTTATTCGGATCTAGGTTTATTAACTGGAATTGTAAAATAAAAAGTTGTACCTTTACCAATTTCAGATTCTGCCCATATTTTTCCGCCTTGCTCTTCAACAATCTTTTTACAGATTGCAAGGCCTATTGCTGTTCGATCATATTCTTCATGTGTGTGAAGCCTCTGGAATATGGTGAATATTTTTTTGAGATGTTTAGAGTCTATTCCCATCCCATTATCACTAACAGAGAATATGTACTGATTTTTTTCCTTTTTGGCTGAAACATGGACTTCAGGGTGTTTGTTGCTTCTGTACTTGATTGAATTTCCAATCAGGTTCTGGAAAAGCTGTACATTTAATTTTTCATCTGCTAAAAGGGTTGGTAAATTATCATGGGTAATTATTGCCTTGGATTTCTCTATTGGAACCTTCAAATTTAGGAGTGCTATTTCGAGTGCGTCTTCAAAGTTGATCATGGTTATGTCAGGTTTTTTGCTGTTAATTCTTGAATATAAAAGCAGGTCGTTGGTCATATTGTCCAGTCGTCTGGCACCTCCAACTGCATAATCAATAAATTCGTTAGCATCTTTATCGAGTTTATCACTGTACCTACGTTGTTGAAGCTGTA
>WASR01000131.1 GCA_009712615.1 Methanobacterium sp.
GAGTATAGCTACTATTAGTGCAACAGGGCTAACTCCTGTTTTATGCATTTTCACGGTTTTACTGACTGTGCTTGCTGTTTGGTTATTATTTTTTGATGGTTTGATTTGAATTGAGAATGAACTTTGAGTTCCTGCATTCCAGTTGTATGTGTCTGAATTGATCTTTGGACTAATGGAATATGTTCCAGCATTTACACCTTTTACAGTTAAGTAAAGATATGGATCACCTACAGGTACTTCATTTATTGTCCAAGTAACGCTTCTATTCTGACGATTATAAGATGCAGTTCCACTATCAAATTTCATATCAACAAATTCCAGTCCTTGAGGTATTTTGAAACTTATTGTAACATTTTTCGCCGAATCCGGACCATAATTACCTAATTTATATTTTATAACAAAATTTTCACCTATTTTATGATCTTTTTTGTTACTGGTAATTTTTAGGTATAATTTTGCTCCAGGATTAACATGTAATTCAGCATATCCCATGGATGCTAAATAATTTGTATCGCTGATAAAAGTTGCATTAACTAAATAATTTCCTGAATGGGTCGCATGATAGGATAATGTAGCTATTCCATTGATGTTGGTGCGTGATTTACCGATATATACTCCGTCTACTTTGAAGATGATGGTTTTATTAGATAGGGAATTACCATATTTATCTGTTAATTTTGCAGTTAATTTCACAGTTCCATTATTAATTCCAGTCTTATTGCTTACTGTAATTACTGTAGGGCTTTGGTTTACTACTAGATTACCTCTGCTATTAGTTGATGTATAATTTTCATCTCCTTCAAATGTTGCAGTGATATCATATATTCCTGATAGCTGGGTGATGATGTAATTTATTGTAACTATTCCATTGCTATCAGTGATCGCATTACCAATTTTGTACCCATTCACTCTGAAAGTAATTGTTTTACCCGACAATGGGTTTCCATCTTTGTCAGTCAATCTTGAAGTTAAAGTAGTATTATCTTTGTTTATTCCGGGTGGATTACTAGTGATACTGGTTGTCTTATTTTTAATCACTGTGATTGTTCCATTACTTGTAGATGAAGTGTAATTCTCATCTCCCATGAATTGGGCTTTTAGGGTGTATGTTTTCGGTATTTCCGTGATGTTATACAAGTAAGTGGCTATTCCCGCACTGTCAGTTATTGATGAACCAACAATTTTACCATTAATACTGAACCACACAGTTTTACCTTCCAATGAATTACTTTCATTATCAACTAAATGAGCAGTTAATTTAATGGTATTTCCTTTAGTTCCTTTTTTATTTTCAGTGCTGATTGTGGTTACTATGGGTTTTACATGTATGTTAGTACTAGTATTTTGTATCTCTTGTGTGTATTCGTCTTGTGTTTCAAATGCGTATATACTGAAGGTTTTGTTTGCAAATGACTTATTGAATTTTCCAGATATGGTTATCTGAGCTTCCTCATTAAAATCAAGTGAATCTATACTCCAAGTTCTAGTTGCGGCATCGTAGCTACCTTTAGTAACCAAAACTGTGAATCCATCTGGAATTCCAATTTTAATTTTAATATTGTGTCCTGCATTTGGCCCTGTATTTTTGAGTTTGAAAATAATAGTTACTGGTTCATTGACATTCAATGTGATATTTTTAGTTGAATTAAGATTCACACAAGCCATTGGACGAATATCCAACGTAGTTTGCAAGTTTTCGAAAATATCTGGAAATTCGGCCTGTTTTAATATTCCACTTATTTTAATCTGAGAATTTGCCAAATCTCTTGTAATAATACGTTTAAGAGTCATTGTGGCTGTTTCTCCAGGATCCAAGTGATCAATATACCAAATGCCTGTGCTTGAATCATAAATACCTTTGCTCACAGTCACATAAAATCCACTAATACCTCCAATTTTAACTGTTACATTTGTGGCGTTGCTGTTATATGTGTTTTTTAAGCCTAGAATGATGGTGGCATTATCTCCAACAACATAGCTTAAATCATTTTGAAATTTTCCAGTGACTTTTCCCTGACTATAACTATTTATGGATACTGTTTCATCATCTAATCCTGCTGTGATAGTCACATATCCAGAATCTGAGGGTGTGAAAGAAGCTATTGCTTCTCCATTTTCTATAGCTGCATTGGGATCAATGGATCCTTGTGTAGTTGTAAATTGTACCAGTAAATCATTAAGTGCTGAAGTCGCAACTGTTTCTCCTAGATTGTTTTTAGTTAAATCTGCGGTTACATTAACTGGATAGCCCAAAACTAATGGTCCATTAATTTTTAAGGTCAAAATCAACCATTTATATAACGAAACATTAGTCGGAGTCTCACAATATACACAATAGGCAGTTATTGGGTTATCATTGCTTCCCCACCAGTTATTGTTAATATCTACATAACTAGCGAATTTATCAATTACAGCTCCAATATGTATGGGCAATGCAGTTCCAATAGATGGGCTCCTATAATCATCCTGGTAAATACGATTGTAATTTATGTTTGCCACAGCATAGTTGGATTCATATATTGATAGGGCAATACCTGCAGTACCATTTGTCCCATCAAAACCCCTAAATATATCGTAATAAAGAGATCCTCCACCTAGACCGCCAGATCCACCGGCTCCGTTTTTGCTTAGGTAGTTATTGTATACATTGTTGTAATAGAATTCTAGTTTTGCGTTTTTGTCTAATTGAGTGTTTTGGTGACTTATGGCTCCACCGTTACCTGAATTTCCACCGTTTCCACCGTTTCCACCGTTTCCAGCAAATATTTCAAGAAAAGCTGCACCGTTTCCACCGTTTCCACCGTTTCCACCAGCTCACGCATAATTTCTTGTGAAATAAGATCCTTGAATTTTACATGCACCATTTAGGTATATGGCACCACCATTTCCGCCATCTGCACCGTTTCCACCGTTCCAACCTCCATATGATATGGTTGTTGTTGAAGATCCGTTTCCACCGTTTCCACCGTTTCCTGCGTAATTTTCAATGAATGAAGTATTTTTGATGGTGTTAATTGTTTGGGATGATCCATTACTATTAATAAATATGGCCCCTCCATTACCACCATGTCCACCTGCTGAACCTGACATGTAAGCATAGAGTTTGGGTTCCTCAAAAAATAAATCTTCTGAACTTAGTCCTTTTCCACCGTTCCCTGCTTTATTGGATTGGAATATGGATTTATTAATGTAGAGGTTTGTTCCATTGTAATAGATACCTCCACCACTACCTCCATCACCACCATCAGTTGGAGTTGGGATAACACTGTAATAATCAGGTTGTCCATAACCTCCAACTCCACCAAGACCTGCAGTATTTGAATTAATACGAGAGCCATTTATGCTTAAAACACCTATAGCATATATTCCTCCACCATTACCTCCTTTTCCTGCAAAAGATCTTTGCTGAGGCTCATATATGGCCCTGGAACTGGTTAAATAATCGTGACATCCATTGCCCCCATGTCCTGCACAATTGTTTTCTATGGTTGAATTATTGATGATTAATGTTCCTAAACTATAAATCCCACCACCGTTTCCACCGTTTCCAGCAGACCATACTTTATTATGGTATACATCAAATTGGCCTTGTTTTCCATAGGCTCCTCCGTTTGCTCCAGTCCCGGCATTATTGTTAGTTATGCGACAATTATTGATGTATAATGTTCCGCAGTTAAATATTCCGCCGCCGTCTTCTCCGTTACGAGGTCCATCAACGGTATATTTACCATTTGGTGCTTTGCCTTCAGTTATTTCTAAATTTTCAAGGTAGACAACTGTACCGGGATTTAGAATTAGTATTACGCGACCTGTGTTACTGCCACTGATTTTTGTATCTTTTGATTGTTTTCCCATTCCTTTGAGACTTACATTTTTAGAAATAATTAAATTTTCATAGTAAGTTCCAGGATTTATTTCGATAGTGTAGTTGCTGTGTGTGGTGGGATCATTTATGGCATCTTGAATAGAGTTAAAAGTCATATTCGATTGATCTACATGAACCTTATTAGTAGTGGTATCAGCCCCGTAAACGCAGTTTATCAGTGCCAAAAGAATTATTAGGAGAAATGTTGATTTCACTATTTGTAGCATGTTTATTTTCACGTTATCACCTCCTTTTTCAGTTATTAACATACTGTAAATTATGTATTAAAGTTATTTTATTAATAATAGATGCAACAG
>WASR01000197.1:0-3790 GCA_009712615.1 Methanobacterium sp.
TCTTAGAAGAGCTGTAACTTCCAACTGGCGCTTCTATGGAATAATAATTTTTCATCCTTTCTACGAGTTCATTGGGATCCCATACTCCAGAAACCATTTTCACGAGTTCTTGCATGATATAAACATTGGTTGAAGCTCCAGTAATATAACGGGTTCCGCTTGGCCTTGCATTAATTTCGATCACGTAATTTTTCCCAGTTTTCATGTCAAATATCAGATCAATGTCTGCGGTTCCCTCTAAATCCAGGGTATCCGCAATTTTAACGGCTATTTTCCTGATCTTTTCGTTGTTCAAATCATTGTCAACGCCATCAATATCTAAAGGTGCTTTTTTAACTTTTTTAAGGGGGTGTAAACCATTTAATGTAGTTTTTCCCTTGTATACTGGAACCAGTGGAATGGTTTTTCCATTCCATCTTAAAACTTCGATGGATACTTCAAATCCTTCCAGAAACTTTTCTGCCAATGTTTCATCAAAGTCGTCGAAATAACCACCAACACCATCAAAATTTGAAACGATTTTAATGCCTGATCCACCCTGTCCACTGCCCTGTTTCAACACAACTGGCGACTCAGATAACAGTTCTGTTAATAACTTTTTATTGTCATTTTTTGAGAGTCTAAAAAACTCAGGAGTTTCAATATTATTATTCACAAAGAATTCTTTGGTTTTAATTTTATCTGCGCAGATTGAAGCGGCTTTAACACCGGAACTAGCTACTTGAATGCCATGGTCTTTTTCAAGCACTTCTTTCATCTTTGCAACATCAACAAGAGGCCCATCAACACCTATCAAAGGAACCACTCCATCAACTTCTTCCTGAATAGCAATTTTCATGGGTTCTTCCATTCCCCTTGAAACCTCAAAAAATTGGTCTGAAAGTTTCAGATTTGGTGATTCAGAATTAGATTCGGTTATAATGCTTTGAATTCTATTTTTTTTGGTGTAAAGTGCTACATCGTCGAACAAACGTGCGCCTATAAAAAGTATTTTCATTTTATCACAGTAGTTTATTTATAGAGTAATATTACAGATTTGCTTAAAATTTTATTTTGAAAACCTATTCAAAGATTTGGATCTGTACCTTTATGATCCACGGATTTCTTTGATATTAGCTTATATTTTATGGATCTGGGCACTGAAAAATCATTATAAGTTTGATCATCAATGATTCAATACCGTTTTCAAGTTCTTCAGAAATTTCTCCAAACATTTCAAGGGTTTTTGGCTGTATTCCAATCAGTATTATTTCAGCATCGGAAAATGATTTTAAATATTTGATCATGAAAGATAAGGGCATTGCATGGGTTGATACACTGTAATTTGCGATTTCATCCTGATGAACAAGCCTCAAACTTCCAGGATCAAGACCCATTTCAACAGCATCAACAAATATGATGTGTGATGGCTGTTTGGATCGTATCATACCTGTGTAATTTTCAGGCACTGTACCTGCATTGACCACACTCACCTTGGGATATTTATCAGGATGGCTGCGAATTTCATGGCCCAATTTTTCGGCTATAATGGGTCCTGCCGCATCATCTCCCCTCATTTCATTGCCAATGCATAGAAACATGATATTTTCATGGTTTTGGATGAATTTTTTCAGCTCTTGCTCTAACACTTTCCAGTCCTCCACCCATTTCATAACTCAGATTAACCTCGAGAAGATCGTTTTCAACCACCTTCAATTTCTTCAGAGGAATTATTAAAGGCGGATTTAACATGGGTGTGGGTCCGCAGATAATCTTTTCAGTTATTAATGTGAATGTTGTTAATTTCAATCCAGTTACTATTCCTTTTCTGTTGATCTTGATCATAAACCTTTGCTTGAATTTGGGTTCGATGTGTTTACCAAACATTAGTCTACTGTAAAATAAAGGTTCACCAAGAACAGAATTTTCAGGAAAACCATCCTCTTCATAAGAGATATGTTCACATGTGGATTCAACTGGTTCTAAACAGTTAATAATTCCACAGGGAATTATAATCCCATCTTCCTTCAGGTACTTCAATGCAGAGTTGAGTACTGGAATCTGTTCTTCGTCTATGAGTGCTGTGTCAAGCATTTCACAGATTATAACATCTGCCTTGGTACTGAATTGATATTCACTTGCATCGGTATGCACCACTTCAACATTGTTGAAGTCTTCAAGATTTCTCTGGGCAATTTTTGAGGCTGATCTGTTAATTTCTACAGCTACAACACGATCTGCATATTGTGCTGCCCATGAAGAAAGAATACCTGAACCTGTTCCAAGATCAAAAACTGTACCCTTAGCCTTTTCTTGGATTGCTTCGAAAAATCCTGCCAATCTTTCAGAATCAGATGTTAAGTTGTGGTGATACGGAGTGTTTCCAAGTTTCATATGATTTAGAATAAAAATGAATCCATGCACACCATAATGTTTAAAATAAAAAAAAGGAAATATTTAGTCTATTTTTTCTCCACTAGCAGTGCTTGTGAGTTTAACGTGTTCTACGCCTTTTAATCTCATTATTTTTTCAGTTAGATCACGTATGTATTTAACATCACCCTTGACTACTATGACTTCTAAACAGTACTTTTCAGTCATGTGGACGTGCATCACTGCGTTTATATAATCACGGTAATCATGCTGGATATCTGTAAGGTCTTCCATGACTCCTGTGTAGTGGTGGTCGTAGATTACTGCGAGGATTCCAATTCTATCCCCTTCCATTTCATTCATCCACTGGTATCTTACAATGTAATCCTTTAATGCATCTCTTATTCCTTTTGAACGGGATTGATAACCCCTGTCTTTTAATACTTCGTCAAAATCATTGAGTAATTTTTTAGGTAGTGACATACTAATACGCATCACGTTGTTCCCTCCCCATTTTTATAATACCATAATACTAAATTTGGCACTATTTAAACCTTTCCTCAAAAATATTTCATTGGATCTGGTAGTGACAATGTTCACATTCAATGGTTATATAATTAATACTTAATACTTTTTTCTATTATCGTGATTATTTATTTAGTGATAGTTTACTGTGGGGATACACACTTGAAACGATTTCATATATTTGTAACCATTTAGTATGTTCTCAACCATCTGGGAATTGTATGGGCAAATAATTATTAATCATTTCAACTAAATCTAATATCAAGGATAAGATGGTGTTTATTCAAATTTTGGAGGATCAAAATGGAAGTCAAAGAAGCCATGAATCAGGGCGTAATAACTGTTAATCCAGAATCAAAGCCTTTAGATGCATTTAAAAAGATGTATAAAGAAGGCGTGCGGAGACTGTTTGTTTTAGATGGCAACGGAGATCCCAAGGGAGTAGTATCCTACTCAGATCTTATAGGTGTTTTAGGTAGTTTAAGGCCCACAAATAATGAAATGGCCTCTTTAAATATTTCAGATATCATGTCTGAGGATGTTATGACCATTGATTCTGACAATGGAATAGAAGATGCTGCTAATCTAATGGTTAGGGCAGATGTTTCAGGATTGTTAGTTCTTGAAAATGATAAACCAGTTGGAGTAATTACCAGGACAGATATCTGTAGAATGGTGGCAGCTGAACTTCTGGTTCCTGCATAAACTTTTTATTCTGTAAATATTTTTTTTATGAACTGCTTATTTTAAACTAAAAAAAATATTCCACCAAATGAAAGTGAGTATTAACAATAAGTATTCACATAGTAATTGGATTTTCTGCTGAAAATTAAGTTTCACAGAATTAGGATTTCATTGTTAAATCCAAAAAAGTATGAACATTCCCATGAAAAACAAGTAACATAATGATATT
>WASR01000197.1:3800-4102 GCA_009712615.1 Methanobacterium sp.
AAACAATGAACTAAAATTATTGAAATTAAAATAATATTAAACTGGGCTGGAAATTCCATAAATGAATTTCCAACAGCAAGCTTAATAAAATGAGTGCGGCTGCCGGGATTTGAACCCGGGTCGTAGGCTTGGAAGGCCCAAGTCCTAACCAGACTAGACTACAACCGCAATGCGGCGTCCGGGATTTGAACCCGGGTCACTGACGTGGCAGGCCAGAGTCTTAACCAGGCTGGACTAACGCCGCATAGAATACTTTTGACAACATACCATGGTTTTGCGTTACTGATATATAAGCTTTTAGG
>WASR01000114.1 GCA_009712615.1 Methanobacterium sp.
GATTTAAGGGTGTGTGCAGCTAATAATTCATTTTATAACTTTTTTAACGCTGATCCTGCTGATACTGTGGGTAAATTGATCTTTGATTTAAATGATCATGAGTGGGATATTCCAGATTTACGGAAGCTCTTGGAGGGTATTCTAGCTGGATCCTCCCAGATCAAAAATTATGAACTTAATCATAACTTTGGAAATATGAAAAACATGACCCTGAATCTGAATGCATCCAAGTTGTATGATGAAGATCAAAATCCACTGATACTTATTTCAATTAACCACACCAACGAAGTCAAAAAAACCAGGGAAAGCCTTCAAGAAAATGAAAAATACTTTCAAACTGTACAGGAGTACTCCCTAGACCGCTTCACCAATCTCAAACCATTGTATTATGATCAGGGGGAGATCATTTACTTCACCTATATATATCATAATGATATGGCCAGAAAAAACACGGGTCTAAACTTTGAAGATCTTGTTGGCCTTCGCATGACCGAAATGTGGCCCAATTTTTTAAAGACAAACTTCATTAATATGTACAAAAAGGCTGTTAAAACCCAGGAAGTCATTGAATTTGAAGATCATTATTACTCTGACGGGATTGATGACTGGTTTTATGCCACCGTCACTCCAATTCCAGATGGTATTGCCATATCAACGCAAATTGTCACTGAACGTAAAAAAGCTGAAGAAAAATTGGTCGAAAGCAAAGAAAAATTAGATACCTTATTTGAAAATTTATCAGTCGGGATCTCTGTCCTTGATGATGATAGAAATGTTATCTATGAAAATTCTGCACTGGAAAAAATTTTAGGTCTGTCTGAAACAGATTTAAAACTTGGAAAATATGTTTATAGACGTTACTTTAATTCTGATTATGTTGAAATTTTTTTTGATGAACTTCCAAGCAACAGAGCATTTATTGAACAGGCTCCAGTTAAGGATGTTGAAATTGGGGTACTTGTGGACAACAACAAAATGATCTGGACCAATGTAACAGCAATTCCCCTATCATTTCCTGATTGGAAAATGCTTCTGGTAACCTATGACATCACTAACCGTAAAAAAGTTCAAGAAGAACTTAAGGAAAGTTATGAAAGGTTTAACCTGGCCCAGAGGGTGTCTAATATTGGTACGTTTGAATGGAATATTCAAACAGGTGTAAATATATGGACACCCGAATTGGAGGCCATGTACGGCCTTAAGGAAGGTGAGTTCCCTGGAACACAGGAAGCATGGGAAGAATTAATTCATCCCGATGATATGAATGAAGCCATAAAAGGTGTTGATATTGCATTAAATACGGGAGCACCTGTTGAATCTGAATTTAGGGTAAAATGGACCGATGGCAGTATTCACTGGTTAATGGGGCGTTGGCAGGCAATCAAAGGGGATGATGGAGAACTTTTGAAACTCATTGGTGTCAATGTTGATATAACAGCATTGAAAAAATACGAATCTGAACAGCAGATTTTACTGGAAAATGAGAAGGAACTCACCCGCAAACTCCATAGCTCAAATCAAAAGCTTGAAAAAGTTAATGAAGAATTAATTCATCACCAACTCATGCAAAGTAAACTTATTAGAAAATTGGAGATTTCCAATAAGGAATTGGAACAGTTTGCCTATGTTGCGAGTCATGATCTGCAAGAACCATTGAGAATGGTAACCAGTTTCACCCAGCTCTTGGCCATGAAGTACAAAGATAAGCTGGATTCAGATGCAGATGACTACATAGAGTTTATAGTGGAAGGTTCACACAGGATGAAGGATCTGATTGACGATCTCTTGGTTTATTCACGCATTAATAAAGAAAAAACAGAGCATCAATTTAGCGATATTAACCAGATACTGGATAAGGTACTCTTGGGGATGAAAAATACCATTGTAGAAGAAAATGCAATTATAACCCATGATAAGTTACCAACAGTCAGGTGCGATTCTTTACAGCTCGGCCAGGTATTCCAGAATTTAATTTCAAATTCCATAAAATTCCATAAAACAACACCCAGAATACATATTTCTGCTGAGGAAACTGATGATGAATGGATATTTGGTGTGAATGATGAGGGAATTGGTATCGACCCAAAACATCAGGAACAAATTTTCGATGTCTTCAAACGACTGCATACACGAAATGAATATCCTGGAACTGGCATAGGACTCTCCATCTGTAAAAGGGTGGTGGAAAGTCAAAACGGAAATATCTGGGTAGAATCCAAACCAGGACTGGGATCAAGTTTTTACTTCACCCTACCAAAAAAAATCACTAACTCATAAATAGAATAAACGACACTGAAATCCACCTGATTTAATAGGTTAAAACTGAATATAAACCTGCAGATGGTCATGATCATCATCCAATTCTTTATTTAGCTTGATTATAGAAATTCCACATCAAACTGGATCATAATGAATACTAAAAATATTGATTAACTACTTGGAAAATTATTTGATTTTTTAGGAAAATATTTCTGATTTTCACCTTAATTTTGGTATGATTTTGGTATAAATTATGAGTGAATTACGCATGAATCGTGTATAACGCTTTATATGCTGTTTACACATAGGATTTTCATGTCATTTTTATCGCTGGTGGTGAAAAATCCATTCAGAAACAAAACTAGAAGTTCCCTTGCTATCGTTGGGATAGCAATTGGAATAATGGTTATAGTGGCACTTGGAATGATAACAGGAGGGCTTGAGAACTCAACACAGAGTACTCTTAAGGCAGGTTCGGCTGAGATAACAGTTAGCCAAGCAGGTTCATCCGAGATGCAGTCAGGCCAAACCATTAACCAATCATACGTGAATGATCTACTCCCATTAAGTGGAGTTAAAACTACAGCAGGAATTTTAAGGGCGACAAATACCTCATCAGGAGGTTCAAGTCTGAGTTCAAATACCAGCCAAGGAGGTGGTTTTGGAGGCCTCTCAATAACAGGTATAGACTCGGATAAATTAAGTTTGCTGGGTGTTGATAGTGTGAACGGAACTGTGTTCACCAACGACAGTACTGGTGAAGTTATAATTGGAAAAACTGAGGCTGAAAGTCTGAACAAAACTATTGGAGATACAATAAACCTGTTTGGTCAGAACTTTACAATAAAGGGAACCTTTGAAACAGGCAACTTCATGATGGACAACGGCATTGTAATGCCTCTTTCAACGCTTCAAAATCTTACAAGCAATCAGGACAAGGTCTCAAGCATCTTGGTAAAGGTGACTGACAATGCTAACGTAACAACTGTGAGCAACACCATACAAGACAGCTATCCAAACCAGCTTAGCACATCAACAGCTGCTGATCAGGCCAACAGAATAAACCAGGGATTGGGATTCATAAACACTGCAAGCTGGGCAATATCCCTCTTGGCCATTTTTATTGGGGCTGTTGGAGTTATTAACACCATGATAATGACAGTTTACGAAAGAACAAGAGAAATAGGAGTTTTAAAAGCTGTGGGATGGAAAGATATCAGGATACTGAGCATGATACTCGGAGAATCCATAGTCCTCACACTCCTGGCATTTGTTGCAGGAACCTTGATAGCAGTGGTGGGAGTGGAAGTTCTGTTGACCCTAATCCCGTCTGTTGGAAACGTGATCACACCATCATTCTCAATCTACATATTCCTGAGGGCATTTGCAGTTGCACTGGTAGTGGGAATCATAGGTGGACTGTATCCTGCCTACAGGGCCAGCAGATTATCCCCAACGGAGGCACTGCGCTATGAATAATGAAAACATCATAGAAATAAAGGATCTGAAAAAGGGCTACGACAACGGTAAAATAAAAGCCCTAAATGGAATGAACCTAAATGTCAAAAAGGGAGAGTTCATATCCATCATGGGACCTTCAGGTTCTGGGAAATCATCACTACTCAACATGATAGGAGGTTTGGCTGTGGCAGATGAAGGAACCATTAATGTGTCTGGAATCTACATGATGAAGACCAAAAACCTCCATGAAGTACGTT
>WASR01000266.1 GCA_009712615.1 Methanobacterium sp.
TTATTAAGGATATTAAAGAGAAAATATGATAATTATGATCTTCAAATCAAATGTGTTAAATTGAAAATGGAAAAATGTTGGGTTTACTCTGAAATTATGATGAATTCACCCACTTTCTCGACCTTCCCAAAGGGCACTAATAAGTTATCTCCCTTCTTTTTAGCTCCTTTGATATGGACATTTCTACCCTTCTCAACTTTTATTACTACATCGGTAATTTTTCCAGTTTTTCCGTTAATAACCAGTTCTTCGAGTTCGCCCAGTATTCTTGCGTTGTTAGTTGCTACTTGATAACCTTTGATCTCACTCCAGACCTTTTCTTCCCCTTTAATAAGTTTTCTCTCTTCAACAACCATTGCTATCACCTATGTTTTTATCCCAATGTTACTCAAGACTTCCTCTAAAACTACTATGTCCTCACAGCTATTAATATTTACGGCCAGTTCTATTTTCCTTAGCTTGAGTACTTCCTCATCTTGTTGCTTGTTGTTACTTCTTAATATATTTAATCCCGACGGAACAACATCGTCTAACACAATGCTAGGCTTCAACTCATATTCACTGAAAACATCTTCTGGAACAGCCACACACATGGCAGGTTTTTGGGAGTTATTATAAGCATCCACAACTTCATCGATTATCTCAGCGTTGATCAAAGGTAAATCCGCTGCTATGGTCAAAATAACTTCATCCTTATCAGAGTAACACTTCTGAATAATGTACTGTAAATCTTCCACATATCCTTTACCCGGAGTTTCAACCACTTTAAATCCCCAGTTACCCACAACTTTCGTAGTTACGGGCGTGTTACCACTGGTTGCAACGATAATATCCTTAATATTTTTAGATCCCTTAAGTGCCTTTAACACATGTAATATCATGGGTTTTTTTAACACCTCTTTTAGTGGTTTTTCAGAATCATCACCCATTCTACTGCCTTTGCCACCAGCCATTACTATAGCTTTAACCATATGATCACACCATTTATTTCTGCTGTAATTTCCTTCTAGGTCCCAATATACATGGTCCACCCTGCGAACCACCAACTGGTTTGGTTGGAGTTCCCAAAGAATTCATACACCTTGCCATCATTGCTGAACCCATTGCAAGTGCGTCAGATACAAAAATAGTTTCTTTGAAGTAATCCTTTGAAAAATCAAGGATTATCTCTGGTTTTTTACCGGTGATCCCCGCTCTTCCTGTGACCCCCAGCATCGATCCATCCTCTATAACTCCTTCTTCAAATGCTTCTTCTATCAATCTTTTGACTACGTTTGCACTCACATGATCCAGAGTTGCAAATAATGTGTGTATTCCCGATGTTTCAAATATTTCATGGCCCATCTTTACCAGTGTAGGAATTTCATCACCATCTTCACCTACATCACAACCAATGAGGGTGGTTCCAGCTTCGTATGCTGCCTTTGGATCAACAGGTACGGTACCAAAACGCTCTCTGTTCTCTGGTACCTTTCTAATATCTACATGTTCATGGATTTCATTTGCATATTTAGCTGCAGCCTTCCAGTCAGCTCCCTTAATAATTCCCTTCTCATAAAGATCAAGGGCTGCTCCTCCACGTTTATCAACCTTTTCTGTACCCCTGATAATAGAATCTGATATGGCACCCGCAAGTCCGCAGAAATTGCCTATAGTTTTTGCATAGGGTTTGTCGTTGTTGGTTATTCTGCCTGCCAGTGTTGTTCCAAAATCCATTGATACACATGGATTTCTGAAGTCCACATTGGTCCAATTCGATGCAACTTTAATACCCGCAGTTACAAGTTCACCTTCCATTTCGTTTGCAACCACCACCCTACCAGTTGGCGGCAGAACACCTACCACGGCCCCATCGAACATCACCTGATCAAGGTAGGATTCTTCTTGAAGATCCTTCCTAAGGTTGTCCTTGGACATTGCAGGGGACATCTTCCTTGGCGGTATTCCAGCTTCTAGACAACCCTTTGCAAGGGCTATGATCAATTCACCTACTTCATCTGGAGTTGCAAATCCTGCTGTAACTCCTGTTGATCTAACTACAAAATCAAGATCCTCTTCAACATCCACATGTGCCTTTTTAAGAGATTCTAATATGGTGTCCCTAACCATTTCAGAAACAGATTCCTTGGTGAGTTCCACCTCCCATACAGTTTCTCCAAATACTTTTTCTCCCTCTTTTGGAGGTCGAATGTCCCTTGTCATTTTAACTGTTTTATCAAGAAGATAAGTTTTGCTGGTTGTGAGGTTGGTGGCAGTCAATATACATTTTGTTGTGGTGTTACCAAGTTCAACAGATGCAACAACGTAGTAGATATCCCTCTTCATATTGAGTCCAGAACCCACAGTTTTTTTCATAAAAGGTGTGGATTTAATTGTTTCAGTGTAAATATAATGACTCTTTGCAAATATGGGTTTTGAACCTCTACCAAATAAATTACCTAACAATGACATAAAATCTCCTCCTAAAAACAATTGACAAATTGTTAAACACCATAAAGTAGGCGTGTTCTGATCTTAGTTCATTGAGATGGAATATAAATTTTTTGAAAATATCCTTAAACAATTCTAAAAAAAAATAAAAAAAGGGCGAATATTAAAAATTCGCAAAATATTTTGTTTTATCCCAAGAATGGTTTTGCAATGGTTAGCATAACTACAACTGTTAGTATGATGCCTATTACAACCATTGGTATTCCAGCTTTGAGTATTTCCTTGATCTTCACAAATCCCGTACCATAGGCCATTGCAACTGTAGGGTCTGCCATTGGGAACATGAACGAAAGGGAACATGCAATAGCAACAGGAACTGCGTAGATACCAACAGGCTGGCCCTGAGCAGCTGCTAAAGTAACTGATAGCGGCACTAAAATAGCAGACAAAGCTATATTGGACATGACCTGGGTGAATATTACACCTATGATCATGAGAAGCAGCATGATAGACACTGTTGAAACGTTATTACCCATCATTGCAACAAGATCGTGGATAAGCCAGGCTGCAGCTCCAGTATTTAAGAGTGCGGCTCCTAGAGAAAGTGCACCTCCAAAGAAGATGATTAATCCCCAATCCACATTTTCCTGGGCATCCTTCCAATCAACAACACCAGTTATGAAGTACAGTGCTGCACCGATCAAAGCAACCGAGTAACTGTCAATACCTGTGATACCTGTGGTTACCCATAGACCTATGGTGAAGAACAGAATCGCTGCAGTAATTTTCTCAGTTCTACTGATGGAACCCATTGCACTCAAGGTCTTGTTAAGTGTTTCATGTCCACCAATGATACCTTTGACTTCCGGTGGGAAAATCCAGCTCAACAATTTCCAAGTCACAAAGAGCATCATAATTGCTAAAGGTATACCGAATATCATCCATTGTACAAATGGCAAGTGTGTGTATGCAGCGGCCATCAGGTTGGGAGCAGTACCAATTTCTGTACCAAATCCACCAGCCAATGAACCGTATGAAGCACCTAAAATCATTGCTTTGGCAAAGTTACTGTTACCCTTTTCAGCATCATTAACACCAAACAATGGAACAATTTCCTTAATAATAGGAAGCAACATTGCAAAAGCAACCACATTTTCGATCCAAGCAGATAGCAAACCTGTGGAAAATACGGCAGCAAAAATACTCATATTCGGAGTTGTACCCACCTTTTTCAGCATAAAATAAGTAAATCTCTTAGCAAGCCCACTCTTACGAATGGCTTCTGCAAGAATGAACCCCCCAATCATCAAGAAGATGATAGGATTGGCAAAACCAATAACAGCATTATTAAAACTTTCTATACCTAAAATTGGCTGTAAAAACAATAAAATTAAAGAAGTAACAGCCAAATGCTGAGCTTCACTAGCCCACATAATTATCGCAAACGCTAAAAGTGCCAGTGCAGCATGACCTGAATAACTCAAACCATCGCCTAAAGGAATAATCATAACCAAAATAA
>WASR01000056.1 GCA_009712615.1 Methanobacterium sp.
TATCTGGATAGGGGTGAAAAGTAATGGTTGAAATTAAGTGGAAACCTGTAATAATTGGTTTAGTAATTGCCATTTTAATAGGTGTGATCCTTGGAATTTTAACATCCTGGGGAGATTTATTAGGCTATTTAATAGGATCAGCGGTAGTTGCCTACCTGGTGGGTGGAACCTACAAAAATGGTGTGATCCATGGAGTACTCGTAGGTTTGGTTGCTGCAGTGGTTGTCCTAGTAGTAGGTTTAATAGGTTTGAGCGTCGCCTATACCACCAACCTGTTTTTAGTTGGATGGGTAGCAATAACAACAGTAATAGTCCTTTCCATAATTATTGGAGCAATTACCGGTGCAATTGGCGGAATAATAGGAATACTAATTAAAAATAGAAGTAACTGATAGGAGGCTAATGTAAGCTAATAATTATTTATAACAGATTTAAATTGCTGTAAAACTTGAATTACAGAATCATGTTGTTGTAACTGGATTTTTACTTAGTTATATAGGGGGATGGTGAAGTGGAAGGTTGAACCTTTTCCAAGTTCTGATTCTACCCATATTTTCCCACCTTGTTGTAGTACAATTTTTTGTGCAATTGACAGTCCTATTCCTGTTCCATCATATTCTTGGTGGGTGTGTAATCTTTAAATATATAATAATTCTTTTAAAACATCATAGATATTTATTTGGTTTTAAATATTAAAAAAAAGAAAAATAGGGATAATTATCTTTTACGTGTGAGTATGATTCCACCCATTATAGATAAAACACCTAAAACAAGTCCGGTAATTGGCACACCTGTATCTTTCATTGGTATGGTATTTTTGGATTCATTAGATTTTACACTGATTTTTGATGAATTATTTGTTGTTGTGTTGTTCTCTGATTTTTCTATGTTAACAGAAAGTTTAGCAGTCCAGTTTGAAGCTTCAAACACATAAACACCGGTTTTTGTTGTGTCCCCTGTTATGTATAGATCCGGATCTCCCACAGCTACGTTTGCAAATGTCCATATTACGATGTGGCTTGTTTCGTTGTATTCCCAGCTACCCTCACCTTTAATGGTTGATATGTCGAAACCATTTGGAACTGGGATATTGATTTTTACGTTGGTTGCTGGGTCAGGACCATAGTTACCTAGTTTGTATGTTACTACGAAGTCTTTGCCAACTGTTGAAGTGTTATCGGTAGTTGTTATCTTCAAATACAACTCTGATTTAGGAGTTGATTTGATGTTGGTTGCAACTTGTTGGTTGTCAACTGTGGTAGATACTATTGCTGTTCCTGCTTGTTTTGAAGTATATGTTGCCTCTGATTTTCCATTTAATGTGGTTGTGTATGTTGGGTTTAGTGTACCAAGGTTTCCTGTGAATTTTACAGGAATTCCGTCTGGCACATGTCCCTTTGCAGGATCATGGTAGGCTCCGTTGGAATCAAATGTTAGATCTGTAGTTACCTTGCTTGTTTCTCCATTTTGGATTGTTCTTGGATTTACATGGATGTTTAAAACTAACCATGGATCAACTGTGACATTACCCTTCACGTACCTGGACGGGTTACTGTTTGATCCCCACCAGTTGAGTGTAGCGTTGACTGTTCCAGCATCACTGAAGATGATACTTTTTGATTTGTTTCCAATGATTTGGCAGAAATGAACATCTAAATTGTAAGAGTTGTAGATGACACTTCCAACACTTGCTTTATTGTTTAGGAAGATGCAACTTGTTACTGTGCTTTTTGGTAACACATTATCCTGTGTAGGAGATGTTTCATCATTTCCAGGTGTTGCTTTAGCAGGAACTATAGCTGCAGCTTTTTTAATTGGATCGTTGTCTTTTGGTGCTGTTGTAGTGTTTGAAGTTGCTGCAGGACCCATATGATTCGATACTGCACCACCTATACTGGTTGCAATGTTGCCAATAAAGGTACTGTGAAGAAGAGTCATGTATCCTGTGTTACAGATTGCTCCACCGTTTATTGCTGAGTTTGCTGTGAAGTTACAGTATTCAACTAGTAAATATGTTGATACACTGTCACTGTCTGAGCTTGTAGCTGCTGTGCTGGTTTTAGCACTTACTGGTGTTTTTGTAGCTGCTGCCTTAGCCTTGGTTGCTGCTGGTGCTTTGGCTTTGTTCATGTTTATGATGGCTCCACCGTCGTTTCCTCCTTGGTTACCCACGAAGTTGTTCCTAGATAGGGTCATGGTGCCTGCATTAACTACTGCACCGCCTTCGAATGCTGTGTTGTTATTGAAGGTTGAGTTTTCTACAGTTAGGTTGTATTCGTTAAGAATAGATCCAGCTATCTGGGCAGTGTTGTATTTGAAGCTGCTGTTTATCACAGTTGCATTTCCAACGTAATCAGTGCCCTCAATTTGTAGATCACCATTGTATATGGCTCCTCCAGTCTGGGCATTGTTTGATGTGAAACTGGTACCACTGTTTATTAACATTTTTCCAGCGTTGTATATTGCTCCACCCTGAGTACCATGGTTTCCTAAGAAGCTATTTTTGCCAGTGATTGTTAACTGTCCAATATTAGCTATTGAACCACCAATACCTTTAGTTACGGTGTTGTTGTTGAAGCTAACATTGTTAATATTTAATGTCCCTCCATTCAATATTGCACCGCCGTATTGCATTGCAGTGTTGTTGTTAAATGTTGATAGGGTCAAGTTTAAACTGCCCATGTTAGCAATTGCGCCGCCTGGTATTGCTGTGTTTTGTATGAATGTTGAGTTCACAACATCAGCAGTACCATCGTTACCTATCGCACCTCCATATCCTTGGTCTGTGCTGTAATTTTTTGTAAATTTGGTGTTACTGATTGTTAGTTGGCCAGTCCTTTCGCTGAATATGGCACCACCGTTGTTGGTTGCACTGTTGTTACTGAATGTGGATTTAATAATGTTCAATTTGGCTGTGTTGTATACAGCACCTCCGTTTGAAGCATCATTGTAATCCATGTATGCTGTGTTGTCCTGGAAATCTGTGTTGGCTAGGTTCGAATCACCATTGTTGTAGATGGCACCACCATACTCGCCGGCATTGTTGTTTAAAAATGTGCTGTTTGTCACATTCATTTTTCCGTCATTTAAAATGGCACCGCCTTGGTTAAATGCTCTGTTTCCAATGAAATTACAGCCGTTAACATTCAAAGTTCCTTTGTTGAAGATTGCCCCTCCATTGTTATCGGCATAATTCTTTAAAAAATCAACACCATTAACTGTAAGGAATCCTTTGTTATTTATTGCTCCACCATCACCATTAAGTTCAGAGTGGCCTCCAATGAGTGTCAAGTTGTCGAGTTGTAAACTGAATCCTTTTCCAACTAGGAAAATAGTTCCCTTTAAGCCTGTTATAATTGTATTTTTCTGGTTTTGACCAATAATTGACATGTTTTTGTTTATCTGAATGTTGGAATCAAAGTACGTTCCATTTGCAACGTAAATAGTTCCACCCGACTTTACTGTACCCGTAGCATTTTTAATGGTAGATTTTGGGCCATTTAATGTATTAGGTGTCCACACTGAATTCAATCCATTCCAACTGTCATTTCCATGGGTGCTAACGTACACTGCAGAACTGTTTGTTGCAGCTGCACTGTTAAGCCCAAAGGAAAATAGTAGTCCGAATCCTAACAAAAGTATACCAATCTTTAAAATATTTACTGATTTTATCACGTCTTTTTTCACCCCACCCCTTTAAATCTTACTAACTTTAATTTAACCACGAATATATCCATGGAATCACTAGGATATAAATTAAACAAAGCAATGTTGTGAAATATGGAACAAAAGAGTGTAACAGGGTGTTATTGGGCACTATCTTAAATCTTTAAATAAGAAAAAGGAGAATTCATTTAGAAATAGAAATAGCAAAACTAGAATGCCCCACCTCCACCTCCACCCGAACCTCCACCAGCCCCACCGGCTGCTCCTCCACCAAAT
>WASR01000308.1:0-1853 GCA_009712615.1 Methanobacterium sp.
AAGAAAGGCGTCGGTGTCGTCGTCCTGTCCGTTGCCCCTGGCGCCGAAGGCACGAACGTCAAGCGCGCCCGCATCCTGCGGAAAAGTCCCGGCCCGGACCGACGCGGCCGCGAACAGCAGCAGCAAGGCCAGCAGCAGAGAGCGAAAGCACCCCATGGCCGTTTTATTATTGGCAGGCCCGGCGTGCGGGAGGCCGATTGGTGAGGGCTGCGTAATGGGCTTCATAATCATCGATCATCCGCTCCACGGAAAATCGCTGTGCCAGCGCGTCGGTACGTTCGGCCAGGTCGGGAAGCCTGTCGTGGTCCAACGCCAGACGACGCATGATCGCCGCCAACGCGGTGCTATCACCGGGAGGAAACAGCAGGCCGGTTCGGCCGGGTTCGATGAATTCGGGAATGCCGCCGATATTGCTGCCGATCACACCAAGGCCGTAAGCCGCCGCCTCAACGATGGCAACCGGTGCATTTTCATACCAAAGCGAGGGCAGCAGAAGGTATCCCGCCCGCGACAAGGCGCCGGCCTTGGCCTCCCCATCCACGAATCCCAGGTAACGGATCCGGCTGTCAGCGGCGGCGGCGGCGCGGACCTGGGCCTCCAGCGGCCCTCTGCCGGCAATCGCCACTTCGACCGGCAGATCCTTCGGCAAACCGGCCACGGCATCGAGGACGACCGAAATGCCTTTTTCGACGGTCAGTCTGGTCAGCATGACGAAGCGGGACCGGCTTTCCGACGATCGTCGCAGCCGAACCTGTGCCCCGTCCTCAGGTAACGGAATGCCGTTATGCACGACGACCTGTGCCGCCGTTTCCAGTCCCGCCTGCCGGTGTTTGTCGAGCAGAAAGGAGGAAGGACTGGCGAACAGATCGATATGACGGGTGGTTCGCAAATGCCAGTTCCGATAAAGCCGGCAATGCAGTCGCGGTTGCGAGCAAAGGCGCCATCCGGAGGTCAGCAGGAAAGCCCGGGGGCAGAGCAGGTGGTAGTCGTGTGCCGTATGCAGGACGGGAATGCCGGCCTCCCGCGCACGCGCCCAGATCGACGCGGAGAAGCCGTCTATCACGTGGCTGTGCAGGATGGCCGGCTTTGCCGAGGCCAGAAGGGTGCGAAAGCGGTCTCCGGCCGCACGATTCCATGCGTCCCGGGCATGCCACAGCCATTTCCGGGGTCCCGGTTTCACGGAACGCTCGAACGACCAATAGACATTGGGCGGGAAAAAACGGATCACTTCGACACCGTTACGGACTTCGATCGGGTAGGGCTCCATGTCCGGTCCGCAGGTCGATACCACCGTGACGCGATGACCACGCCGCACCATTCCCTCGCACAGGTAAGCGACGATCCGTTCAGCGCCACCGGCCACGATGGGCGGATAGATGTTGTTGACCACCATCACATGCATGATCAGGGACTTGCTCACAACAGGCGGGTCATCCAATGCGGGCCATGGTCGCGGCGATTATGCAGAACGGCGCCCAGAATCGGCCTGCGGCAGCGGGCCAGGATCTCGCGCAGCCGGATTGCTGCCGAGCGTCTGGTCTGATCGGCTTCGATGACCAGTATGTTTCCATCGACATGGCCGGCCAGGACAAGGCCCAGCGGTTCGCTGTCCGCCGGAGGAGCGACCATGATCACCATGTCGAAATGACGGCGGAATTCATCGAGAAACGGATGGATCTCATCGAGTTTGGCGCAAGAGGGATTGCGGTCGCGCCGGCCCCGCAGATCCGCCATATACATATCAGTATCGACAACCTTCACCAGGTCGTCATGGAATGACGTTGGGTCGATCGCACCGTCGTCGTCGAGGCTGGATTGGCGGGTGAGTGGCTTGGGCCCCGAGGAGTGGGTGG
>WASR01000308.1:1863-3940 GCA_009712615.1 Methanobacterium sp.
ACGCCATGTCGAGCGCGACCTGCGCGCTGCCGGGGCCGGCGGAAGCGCCCAGGAACTGGACGACGATACCGCGATCCGAAGAAAGCCCGGCCTCAATTTCAAGATACAATTCGATGAGATCGACGACCGGCAGATCTTCTGGAACAGTCCATTCGATCTCAGCGACAACATGTCCTTGTCTCAATAAGCCGAGATCGGACTGGTCGTCCTGGGCGAAACTCAGCTTTTTCATTCCGCGCCTCCAAGCGCAAGGATTTCCGGTGGAATGCGGGGAGACTGCTGCTCGAGACTGGCAAGAACAGGGAGATCGAGAAGCAGGGCGACCTGCTCGGCCGTCGTGAAGCGGTCATTGAACGCCTCGCGCAGCAGCGCCGTTGCCGTGGCCAGAAGGGCACCGCCGAACAGGCTAGCCACCAGCGTGATGAATTTGCGCGGGCGGACCGTCTTGTAAGGCTCAGTCGGCGCGCTGATCACGACAGCCGGCGAGATGCGCTGGTCGTTGAGATTGCCTCTGACACGGGCATCGGCATATTGCAGCGACAGCGTCCGGTAGGCCTCCTCGGCGATCTGATGCTCGCGCTGCAGATTGGCAAGCATGCCTCGATTTTGTTGAAGAGTGTGCAGACGGTTGTCGATCGCAGCGACCTGTTCTGTCAGAACCTGGACCGGTTGAATATTGCTCTCGGCCTCCGCATTGGTTCGCAAATAATCGGTCTGAAGTGTCTGATAGACGGTATTGGGGACGGTGGTGGAACGATTGTTGAGTTCGGCGCTTCTGGCCGTCACCTCGGCCTCGGCGGTAGCGATGCCGGCATTCAGCGATGCCAGGGCCGGACTGTTGGGAGCATAGGTCGCCAGCATCTGGCTGCGCTTGGTATGCAGATCGGCCAGACGCGAGCGCGCATCGTCAAGAGCGCGGTACTTTTCGCTGCTGGCCGATTCCGGCAATTTTTCAGGAACCCGGCGCATCAGCTGCTGCAGTTCCTTTTGCCGCTGCTGACTTTGCGCCAAATTCGCCTTGGCCGCGTGCAAATCGGTATCCAAATCACCCCGTTGGCTGAGCAGGTCCTCGACCTCCTTGTCATAGTCGGTGATATGCCATTGCCCTTTGAACTGCTCGAGAGCCGACTGAGCGGCGGCCAGGCGGGCGCCGACCTGCTGGACTTCCCTGGCAAGAAACTCCTCATGGGGATTGTGATAGATATCGGTCTGGCGTTCGACGTACAGGTCGATGAGTTTTTGGACCAGCTTTGGTGCCAACCGCCGATCAGGGTGACGCAACGACAGGGTGATGATGTTGTCCTGCGCACCGACTTCGACCGAAAGGTCGGCGAGGAAGGTCTTGACCGCTTCATCCATTGGCGTACCGCGGGAAGGAGGCTCGGCGACGATCCTCGGATAAACCGCGGCGATGCCGAATGCCTCGATGACGGCCCGGGCCAGGTCATGGCTGTTGAGGAGGGCCGCATGGGACAGCACGATTTCGCGTCGATCGGACGGTGTCAGCTCGGTGGTTGGCGCCCGGTTCACCTCCGGTGTCGAACGGCCACCGAAGGTGACCACCAGTTCGGCGACGGATTCGTATTTAGACTGCGTAAAAATCAGATAACTCACGGCCACAAACAACACGCTTACTAACACGACTATGAAACATGACCATTGTCTTGAAATAATATTCAAAATATTGAAAGATATTAACTGTGAATTCATCGCAAATTCCTCCAATATGTCCCGCATTTATTTTCCACTAGAGACAACAGGATTGACATTGTAGGAAAATCCCCAGTTGAATGGGACGAATTGCTGTACAAATTGGTTCCAGAATGTGTACGCTTCGTAGATTCCTGTCCGTGGCACATAGACCACGTCATATTGAGCCAGGCGAATGTCGGCCTCCGGATGTTCTCCGGAAATGACATCCTGGTAATTCACCGCCAGAGCTTCGGGTTTGTCACCGGATCCCCGCCGCAGAACAAAAACGCGTCCCTGGGCCCCGCTCAGTTTGACCCCGCCAGCCCGGGCGATCGCCTGGCTGACGGTCAGATTGGGGCCGACGGTAATGAACTCGCCGGCATTG
>WASR01000270.1:0-3447 GCA_009712615.1 Methanobacterium sp.
TTTCATATGTTATTTATCTCATTTTAAGCCATTTTTTGGGGGATTAATTTGTGGTAGATAACGAAGATAAAGCAAGGATCATCAAAGAAGAACAAAATTCAAAGGCAGCATATCTAAAAAAAGATTTGGAAACATCTGAAACTTCAAGCCAGGCCACTTCATACAACTATCTTATCGATACTTTCCAAAAGAATCAACGGTTATACTTAATATTACAATATATTGGGGCAGTTTTACTAGTAATTTTAGCATTCGGGATATATTCTTTTTTAACAGCACAACTTGGCCCGGGATTACCTCCATACATATTATTTTATCCTGCTGTAATCATAGTTTCGTTGTTATGGGGATTTGGGCCAGGGCTAGTCGCAACAGTTACCTCTGTGTCAGTTGCAGACATCTGGATATTACCTCCACAGGGACAATTGTCAATAGCGTCAACAACAGATTTAGTAGGCTTAATACTTTTCACAGCCTTTGGTTTATTGATAAGTAGTGTTGCAGAACTGTATCATAGGAACAGAATAAAAGCTGTTGCTTATAATAAAGAAGAATCTCTACGTGAAGCCAGAAAAGAGAAGGAATTTCTAGCAAATATTTTGGAGCATTCATCACAACCATTTGGTATTGGATTTCCTGATGGAAGGCTCGGACTATTCAATCATGCCTTCGAAGAACTCACTGGTTACACAAAACAAGAATTAAATACCATTGATTGGTCCGATATATTAACTCCGGTTGAGTGGCGGGAGAAGGAAAGTCAAAAGTTGGATGAACTTCATAAAACAGGCCAACCAGTTCGCTACGAAAAGGAATATATCCGAAAGGATGGATCTAGGGTACCTATAGAACTCTTTGTAGACATCAATATGGCTGCTGATGGAAATCCAGAATTTTATTATTCGTTTATATCAGATATAACCGAGCGCCAGAAGAATGAGGCGGATTTGAAGAGACAAGCTGCATTATTGGATGTTTCAAATGAGGCAATTTTTTCATGGGAATATGATGATGGAATAATATCATGGAACATGGGCGCAGAAAAATTGTACGGATTTAATGCTGATGAAGCTATTGGCCAAGTGAGTCATGAACTACTTAAAACTAGTTTTCCAATAGATTTCAAAGAATTTCTCAAAATTCTCAAGGAAAAACAGGCATGGACAGGGGAATTGATTCACACATCTAAAGATGGGAGTTTGATTGTTGTTGAAAGCAGACAACAATTAATAAAGGATGTTTCAGGAAAATTAATCGTTATTGAAACTAATAGGGATATTACACAACGTAAAAAAATGGAGCAATTGTTGAAGGATAGTGAAGAAAAATATCGAACCATCTTAGATAATCTTCAGGATGCCTATATTCAGGCGGATAGCAATGGAATTATCACGATGGTCAGCCCATCTACAGCAAGTATGTATGGCTATGATTCCCCAGACAAAATGATTGGCAACTATGCCAAAAATTTGTATAAAACTCAAGCTGACCGGGATGATCTACTGGAAAACCTGGAAAAATCAGGTAAGGTAGAAGATTATGAGAGTGTTGCACTGAGAAAGGATGGGACAACTTTTGATGTTTCATTAAATTCACAGTTCATTTATGATGATGAAGGTCAAATACAGGGGACTGAAGCATTTGTACGTGACGTCACTGAAAGAAAAAATGCTGAAGCAGCATTGAAAATGAGTGAACAAAGAATTTCAGACATGATCGAAAGTATCAGTGACTATGTCTATGCAATTGACAGTGATTGGAACTTCATATATGTTAATGAATCAGCAGCCAACGATGTTGGCTATGAATCTTCTGAACTGTTGGGTAAAAATATATGGGCTGCTGTGGATAAGCTTGTTGGGACAGAACTCGAAGCAAACTTTCGTGAAGCAATGACTAAAAGGGAAATCAAACATTTTGACTGGGAAACTGTTTACACTGATAGTTACAGAGAATTTACTGTCTATCCCTCTGCTGAAGGGATCACAGTATATGGGAAAGACATAACAAAACGTAAAAAGGCTGAAAATCTGCTTAAAATTGAAAATGAACGTTTAGAAACAATTTTAGAAACAAATCCTTCAGCTGTAATCATTGTTGAAGCAGATGGAAATATCTCGTACATCAACCAAAGAGCCAAGGATATATACGGTATCAACATAACTGGCATGGATCTATCAACTGCAATAGCCAAAGTCAAGGCAAAGAAGATAGATGGATCAGAGTACTCTGTTGGAGATGGACCGTCAGGAAGGGCTTTAAGAGGTCAAATGGTCCGTAATGAGGAAATGATTTTAGAACAGCCCGATGGAACAGTCATACCTATACTTGGAAGTGCTGCACCAATATACAATTTAGATAATCAAATAATTTCTGCCGTAGTTATTTTTGATGATATAACACAAATAAAACAGGAAGAATGGCGCAAACAAAAGATGCTGGAAAAGGAACAGCAGCTTACTGAGGAACTTAGTGCTACTAATGAAGAACTACAAGCCACTACTGAAGAACTTAAGACTTCAAATGAAGATTTGATTCTTGCACAAAATAGTCTCATGGAAATGGTTACTAAATTAAAAACATCAAACAAAGAATTGGAACAATTTGCATATGTGGCATCCCATGATTTACAGGAACCATTGCGTATGGTGGCAAGTTTCACACAGCTACTGGAACGAAGGTACAAGAATCACTTGGATGATGATGCTAATGATTACATTGATTTCATTGTTGAGGGTGCTCAGCGTATGAAAGATTTGATTGATGACTTATTAGCGTTTTCAAGATTGAATACTGAGGTATATAAATTTGAACCCATTTTAGTGGAAGTTGCATTGGATGATGTTTCATTCAATCTTAAATCTTCGATAGAAGAAAATGATGCTACAATCACTTATGATCCATTACCCTCCATTAATGGCGATCCTTCACAGATCAGACAGCTTTTCCAAAACTTAATATCGAATGCCATAAAGTTCCATGGTGATACACCTCCAAAAATTCATGTTTCTGCCCAGGAATTGGATGATGAATGTATATTTGGTGTAACAGATAATGGAATAGGAATAAACCAAAACCATCAGGAGCAAATTTTCAGCATCTTCAAAAGACTGCACACAAGGAAGGACTATGAAGGAACAGGTATAGGGCTGGCAATATGTAAAAGAATTGTTGAAAGACATGGTGGAAAAATATGGGTAGAATCGGAAGAAGGAAATGGTTCCACATTTTATTTCACAATTTCTAATAATCAAATTGTTAATATTTCCAATGGTCTTTACTGAACCTTCACTTCTTTTTAATCAATCAGCATGGCTTTAACTAATGATTATGGAGTGAAAAATTTGTTTTTAGGTTTAATCTCATTCTTTCAGAATTAGCCCTAAATATGTTCCATTTATTATCTTCAATTTTGAATGTATCTAAAAAGTTTCCAATATTTTCTGA
>WASR01000270.1:3457-3934 GCA_009712615.1 Methanobacterium sp.
TTATGAAGCACCTAAAAATAAAATCCCATCTTTGTTTAGGGCATTTACAAAGTTGGAGATAACTTGTTTTTGAGCAGATGATTCCAGGTAAATTAAAAGGTTTCTACAAGAGATCATGTCTAATTTAGTGAATGGTGGGTCTGTGATGACGTTGTGAGTTGAGAATATCATCATTTCTCTAATTTCGTTTTTGATGGTATATTCATCATCATTCTTGTAGAAGTATTTGCATAGTCTATCGTAATGGATATTTCCAGATATTTTGTATTTTCCTGAACGAGCTTTTCTTATGACTGATTCATCTATATCTGTTCCGAAAATTTGAACCTTGAATTTTTGATTCATTTCTTCAAACAGTTCACAAATCATGATTGCAATTGAATAAACTTCCTCTCCGCTTGAACAACCAGGAAACCAAATTCTAATGACGTCATCATACTTTACATCTAATAAGTTTATAAAAAACTTAGATTTCAA
>WASR01000165.1 GCA_009712615.1 Methanobacterium sp.
ATATTATTTATACAGTTTAAAGTATGCTGTAAAATTGGGAATGCTATCTTTAGGAAACTATTTATGATTTTCAAGTAATAAACTCGAATGTGGTAATTAAAAATAAATGTAAACGGGGGTGAAAAAGACGAAAAAAGATTTAATTACAACAAGATTACTTTTAATCATAATATTCGGAAGTTTAATAGTTCTATGCATGAACAGTGCATCTGCATCATCCTCAGCATCTGGAGATCATATTTATGTTAATGGATCGTCAGGAAGCGATTCAAACGATGGTTTAACACCTCAAACTGCAAAGTTAACCATTAAAAATGCAACAGGTACTGTGAACACTGGAGGTACTGTATCCATTTCTGATGGAACATTCTCAGGAGCAGGAAACACCAACATAGTAATAAACCGTGATATGACAATTACAGGTGCTGGAAAAACCAAAACAATCATCAGTGGTTCGGATTCATCCAGGATATTTGTAATTAACAACAATGTAAACTTCATTCTCAAAAATCTGACCATAACAAGTGGAAGCAGCAACTGTGGAGGGGCAATTTTAAACCAGGGCCACACAACCGTGGATAACTCTGCATTCACCCAATGCAAAACATTCTATACTTTCATGGGTGGTGGTTCAGCCATAGCAAACACAGATGACGGTACCTTAATTGTGACCAACACTGATTTCTTAAACAACGATGCACGTGCGAGCTCTTCAAGTGGCGGAACCATTTATACCAACGGAACACTCACAATAAATAACTGCAGCTTCACTGCAAATATAGCGTACAATGGAGGATGTGTATTTAGCTACGGCGGTAATATAAACATCGCTAACTCCAGCTTCATAAACAACACAGCAACAAATGGAGGGGGAATTTTAACATTATACGGAGCTGACAACAACTTACAGATTCATTTCTGCAGTTTTGTTGGTAACATGGCCAACACCATTACAACCACCAACAACATTGACAACAGATTATTAAACAGTATGAATGTGAACAGCTGCTGGTGGGGCTCAAATGCGGGCCCGAACGGTATTGCTGGACCATACATTGCAGATAATTGGATATATATGGTTTTATCATCTGATAAATCCAGTATCAAGTATGGGAAGAGCACCAAAGTTACCGCTGACTTCAACAACCTCTACGATATAGCAACAGCCACAGTTAAAAAACTGGACCCTGCTGTTAACCACATACCTGATGGTTTATTTGTTGACTTCTCAACAGACCTAGGGCAGATCACAACTCCAGGCACTACAGAAGATGGTACAGCAACAGCAGTTTTTACAGGGACACATGTAGGAACTGCTACAGTTAATGCAACTTCCGGCAGTCAAACTGTTTCATCTACTGTAACAGTAGAACCTTTAGGCACAACCACAACTGTTGATGATGGTCAAAACTACCCTGGCCAAGATATTAAATTAACTGCACATGTAACAGATGAAAACAACAACCCAGTGAATGGTGGATACGTAACCTTCACAGTTAACGACAGTCAAATTGAAGTTCAGGTAGTTAACGGAGTTGCAACACTTAGCTGGACTATTCCATCAGATATGAAAGCTGGAATGTATTCAATAGATGCCTACTACGATGGTACGGGTACAATTTACGGTGAAAGTGGAGCCAGTGCTAATTTAAAGGTACTGTTAATACCTACCACAATTTCCTCCGACGATGTGACAGGTGAAATTGGTGATAAGGTACCAATCAAGGCACATTTAGAGGATAAATTTGGGAATGCTATGGAAGGCCAAAAAGTAACTTTCCACATCAACAACACAGATTTAACAGGATATACCGATGCTAATGGAGATGTAACAGTATATTACACCATTGCTGAAAATCCAGGGGCTTATAATATTCTGATATCATTCCCTGGAACCAACCAGTACGAGCCATCAACATACACATCTAAATTAACAGTCAACAGGATCAGTACATCCATTAAAGTACCAAATACTAAAGGTGTGAAAGGCGACCACGTGGATCTTCAGGCGGAATTAAAGGATAAAAATGGAAATCCCCTGGTGGGAAAGGAAGTTGTCTTCTCAGTTAACGGTTCTAAAGTTGGAAGTGCAAGGACAAACAATGATGGAATAGCTACATTCAGCTACCTAATTGATGAAATAGTGGGAGAATACACAATTAAAGCCGTATATATGGACGACCCAATATATCAAGATGCAACAGGACAAGGAACACTCACTGTAAATCCATTAGACACCAAAATTACTGTGAATAATGTTAATGGAAAACATAAAGACAAGACCCACTTAACAGCACTACTTACAGATTACAAAGGCAATCCACTCGCAGGTAAAACCGTAACCTTCAGCATAAATGGAGATGTTATTGGCAAAGCCGCCACAGATTCTTCAGGAACAGCCACAATCAGCTACACAATATCACAGACAATCGGAAGTTACATAATAACAGCAACCTTCCTTAAAGATGACATTTACGCATCTTCAACAGGGAAGGGAACACTCACAGTAAACCCAATAGACACCAACTTAACTATCAAAGATGTCAAAGGCCACCATGGAGAAAAAGTCAACTTGAAGGCTGTCCTAACAGATGAAAACGGCAACACTTTAACTGGAAAAAACGTGGTATTCTATATTAGTGGGAAGAAGATTGGTACAGCAGTTACAGATGCTACTGGTACGGCTTCACTGAGCTACATCATAACACAAACCTTAGGTGACTATGTTATTTATGCAAATTCACTTGCTGATGATATCTACTCACCATCAAGGAACCTGGCCACACTCACAGTAAGCATGGCAGACACAACATTGGCAGTTAAAAATGTAACTGTTAAACATGGTAACAAGGCCAATTTAACAGCTGTATTAACCGATAAAAATGGCAGTGCCGTTGCAGGTAAAACCATAACCTTCAGTATTAACAACCAAATCATTGGAAACGCAACAACAGACTCCACAGGAACAGCTGTAATATATTACATGGAAAACAATTCAGGTAACTTCGATGTAAAAGCCATGTTCAATGGAGATGATCTTTACTCTGGAGCTAATGGAACAGGTAAACTGAACGTGATTCCATGGGCTGGACTGTACATCAAAACAACAACAAACAACACAAATCCAAGAGTCGGTGAAACCTTCACCATAAACTACAAACTCGGAAACAACGGACCAGACACAGCATATAACGTAGTAATGAGCTTCAAAATACCTGCAGGACTGGAATTCATAACAGGAACCACTGACAACGGAAGCTGGAGCTTCGACCCAGTAACAAGAACACTCACATGGACCTTAAACAGCGTGGTTGTGGGAGATCCAAACCTCAAAATCACACTCAAAGCCTTAGAGAGTGGAAACTACACCATAATACCCGCCATCACAGCAAACACAACAACAAACATCACACAAAACGGAACAATAAACATAGAAGTCCTAAATAACAATAAAAACAACACCAACGGCACAGGCAACAACACCAACCACAGCACAAAACTACCAGATACAGGACTACCAATCGCACCTTTAATAGCAGGTCTGTTAATGGTGATTGGAGGGATAGCAGTTAAAAAATAATACCTGCTAATCCATTTTCCATTTTTTTATAAATCTGAAAATATAAAAATATATTAAAAAAAACTCTATTTAATTGACGCTAACCTATTTTTCATCAATTTGTAGCGAAAAATTTCGAGTATTCTGGTAATTCAAATTAGTTCACTGCCAATCTAACAAATTTCGGCATTTACAGAGGCTTATATTATCCAGTACAATAATACAGATTCGTTTATTGAAATATCTTTTAAAATTTAGCAGATTATTCAAAGAATATATATGTTCGTGATTGTGATAATAATAAGTGTAATATTTAATAAGAAAAATGAATAGTGACTGAAATGCGTAACTACATTATTTCTCCAATT
>WASR01000211.1 GCA_009712615.1 Methanobacterium sp.
GTTTTTAATCATTTTATTAGTTTTTGGTAAAATATTTACCACAAAAATTATATACTTAAACTTTTACATTAATCATTATAGGGTTTATTTTGAGTTTTTGAGTTGATTTGTCATGTTGGAAGAACAATTTTTCGAGATATTAAACAGGGAACTTGTGGTTGCAATGGGTTGTACAGAACCCATTGCAATAGTTATTGCTGCAGCACATGCAAAGAAACATTCAAAGGGTAGTATCAAAGCTGTGAATGTTAAAGCTTCACGAAACATCGTGAAAAATGCATTTTCTGTGAAGATACCTGGAACAGATGATTGTGGAATCAACCTCGCTGCTGCACTGGGAATGTACATTGAAACATCAGAAATAAATATGGAACTTTTAGAGGATGTTAAAGTAGAAGAAGTGGATGCAGCGAAAAAAATGGTTGAAGATGGATTGGTATCTGTTGAACTTGCAGACACCCCTAAAAAATTGTACGTTGAAGTCACTGTTAAAACTGATAGATCCATTTCCAAAGCTGTTGTGGAAGATTTTCATGACAACGTTGCACTGGTTGAGGTTGATGGTACAAAATTGGACATTAAAAACCCACTCAAACCCGAAAAAAATGATGACAGTATGTTTGAAGATTTAACCCTTGATGAAATTTTGAGGTTCATTAAGGAGGTTGAAACTGATAAGTTGGTTTTGATCAAACAATCCATAGATTTAAACTCTAGAATCAGTTTTGAGGGTATAAATAACTGTTATGGAATCAAGGTAGGTAAAAATATAAAGACAAACATAGGTGGCGAGATCATTGGTAACGATATCTGCAATCAGGCCGTTGCTTTGACTGCTTCAGGATCAGACGCCAGGATGGCAGGTTGTAATTTACCTGTTATGACCAATTCAGGAAGTGGAAATCAGGGCATTAGTGCAACCATGCCTGTGGTGGTATTTGCAGCCTATGTACACGCAGATGTGGAAACTTTAATCCGGGCCGTTGCACTCAGCAACCTAATAACCATCTACATAAAATCCAGTTTAGGACGTTTATCTGCTTTGTGCGGAGCTACAGTAGCTTCTGCAGGATCCTGCTGTGGAATAACCTATTTGATGGGAGGGAACAATGATCAGATAAAATCTGCCCTTCAGAATATTCTTGGAAATGTCACTGGAATTATCTGTGACGGTGCAAAGGCGGGCTGTGCCCTTAAAGTTGCAACTTGCACAACAGCTGCAATACAGTCTGTTATCTGTGTGATGGAAGGTCAGCACATCCAAGCAACCGATGGTATAGTGGAAGAAGATCCTGAAGATACCATAAAAAATTTCTGCAAGATAGGCCAGGCCGGTATGGCTGAGGCAGATAGGATCATCCTGGAAATAATGATGGACAAATCCAACAAACAGAAGGTACACCTAGAATCTGATTCTAAATAAGAAATCTTTGGATTTCCATGGCTATTTTTTTAATATTTTCAGGTAAAAAGAAGTTGTGACCCCCTTGAAAGCTTGAAATCTGGGATTTGTTCAAATTAACATACATCTTCTGTGAATGCTCTGGATCTACGAAAAGATCTTCAGATCCGTACATTATGAGTGAAGGTACATTGATTTCAGACAGTCTAGTTTCCACGTCAAATTTTCTGCATAGCTCCAGGGATTTTAAAACAGCAGTTTTAGAATTCATTTGTACAACAATATCCTTAAATTCATGGATTTCTCCGTGTTTTAAGAGGTAATCTGGAGTGTAAACGAGTTTGATCATTTCATCAAAAAATGCAGGTATTCCTGCTTGTTTGGTGAGTTCTTCCAGTTTTTTAAAGGTTTCTGACAGTTTTGTACTGCATTTACTGTATCCTGAACAAATTATGAGTGAGTTAACATGTTCTGGGAATTTTAGTGCGAAGTTCTGTGCAACTAATGATCCCAGTGAAAATCCCAGGATATTGGCCCTTTCAATATCGAGTTCGTTTAGCAGATTTCTTAGGTCTTCTGTTAGAAGTTCCATTGTAATGTCAGTATCATGATCTGATTGGCCGTGTCCCCTTAAATCGGGCTGAATTGCATTTATACCGGTTATATTGTTTTTTAGTGGTGAGAAAAATTGGGATGAATCCGAGATTCCATGTAAAAATACAGTGGGCTCTCCATTTCCATGGCATGAGTAATAAATCTGTGCATCGTGGCTGTTTACAAAACTCATGAAGATCCCTAATTTATGGTAAAAATTATTCGATACAACCCTTATCCTTCACTGCTTAATAGTATTCAAACTATATAGAATGTTTCAAGGGATTTTATATGTTCGTATGAAATATTTTGCTTATTTTTTTTGTTTAGCTACTCCTTTGCTGCAGAAGTATCTCATGGGTTCTCCATGGAGTAGGTCATACTCTGTCCAAAGTTGGCATCTGTAGCACTGGCATATTTCTTTAGTATTTAGATCACCACAACTCGATCTTCCAGTTACGCAGTACATTCCTGGAACATTTGCTGATCTGGATACAGTCTCCTTTTCTTCAATTTTTGGCTCAATTTCTTTTTGTATTTCGACTGTACACGTGCTACACATTTGAACAGGACATTTTATGCATTTACATTTCTCATAATTTTCCAATGAAAATTCTAGCTTGTTCAAGGTATCACCCAGTATTATTATATTCTCCATAAAATATTAATATTTGGTTTAATGCCTTGTTTATGTCCTTTACAATGATCCACTGTGTCCCCTTAATTTAAATTGAATAGCAAAAATACTTGTTTAATTATGATTTAGTGGGCAAAAAAAGAACTGTAATTCAACATTTTCAAATGGCTTTGGAATGGGCCTGTCTTTGTGTTTATATAACTTTAGGAGGGTCTTGATTTTCTTATTTTGGTTTGGATTTGTTGTATAATCTCCAGTATTTGACTAATATGTATACTACCATTATTGTAACTGCGATTATGGCCACTATTGCACTTGTACTCATTAATTCACCTTATAATGTTATGGTAATATATTTATCAATTATAATTATAAGTACTTAGTTGCTAATATTGTTTGGAAGGGAGTAGTGATGAGGAAACTTATTTGGTGGGTATTTGCAGGAACTTCTGGAGGACCTAACAGGGCCAGGATAGTTATGGCGCTGAAAAATAGGCCGCACAATGCCCATCAACTAGCAGAGTCTCTTAATTTAAATTATAAAACAGTTCGGCATCATCTTAAACTGTTGGAAGAGAATAATATCATTACTTCATCAGGGAAAAATAAATATGGGGAATTATACTTCCTAACGACTGGAATGGAAGAGAATTATGATATTTTCGAAGACCTATGGAATGAACTGAAAGAATAATGGAGAGCATGGAGATTTATAGTACTTGTTTGGATAAATCTTGAATAAGCTGTCCTAATTAAAAAAAAGGGAGAAAAATAATATGTTTTCAGATTTTGGACCTGCCACTGTGTTTTTGTTGTACACATCAGTAGCAATTGGAACAGCTAACGTTATTTTATTGATTGGTTTACTCTACGCCTATTGGAAAACCTACAAGGAGATCAAGTCAAAATTTACCATAGGTCTCATGTACTTTGGATCATTCCTGCTCTTGCAAAATATCGCCATAACCCTTGCTTCGGCATTGCCACTCTTGCTTCCCCATATTCCCTACGATGTTCCGAGTTACGATCTGGACAGACCACACATTGGATTACTCTTTGTTAATCTGGTGCAGCTCATTGCCCTGAGCATCCTCTACAAGATAACCAAGGAATGATAAAAAAATCAGGGGTAAATTCACCCATTTTATTTATTTGTCTCATTTTTTTTGAATATTTCATTATGATGAACAATCATGGATGTTTAGCCTGTTTATCAATTTAATAGCGTATTTTAAGATCTGTTTTTTACATCATAGTTTCATTCTAATATTTTATCT
>WASR01000102.1 GCA_009712615.1 Methanobacterium sp.
AAGTACATCGTTGTTATAGGGGATGGAATGGCAGATTATCCCTTGAAAGAATTAGGGGATAAAACACCCCTTCAAATGGCTAATACTCCAAATATGGATAAAATCGCCTTAAATGGAGTGAGTGGATTGTTAAAAACTGTTCCAGATAATATGACACCTGGATCAGACGTTGCAAATCTATCAATATTTGGTTACAACCCAGATAAGTACTACACAGGCCGTGGCCCAATAGAAGCAGCGAGTATAGGTGCCAAAATGGATGAGTATTATGTGGCATTCAGATGCAACTTAATCACCGAAAATTCAGGTATACTTTCTGATTTTAATGCTGATCACATAAGCACGGTGGAAGCTTCTGAAATAATAGAAACACTCAACACCAAATTCCATGGTGCTGGAAGATTTTACTTGGGAACCAGCTACAGACATCTGTTTGTAACAAAAAAGCCTAACTCTGAAAATTTAATTTCAACACCACCCCACGACGTTGTTAATGAACCATTGAATGACAATATATTGAAACCTTCAACTGATGCATCAGCAATTGAACTAAACCAGGTGATGGAAGAATCTAAAAAAGTTTTAGAAAATCACCCTGTGAATCTGAAACGAATTGAAGAAGGGAAAAAACCTGCAAACATGATCTGGTTGTGGGGACAGGGTGTTAAACCAGCACTTCCAAATTTTGAAGACAAATATGGGATCAAAGCTGCAACCATAACTGGAGTTGATCTCATAAAGGGTCTGGGAGTTTACATGGGATTAACCAACATAGAAGTTCCTGGTGCAACAGGCTACTTTGACACAGATTACTGTGCAAAGGCTAAAAATGCTGTAAATGCCCTCGAAGATCATGATATGGTTTTTGTGCATGTCGAAGCCCCAGACGAAGCTGGCCATGCCGGGGATCTTGAAGAGAAATTAAAGGCAATTGAAAGGATTGATGATAGAATCCTTGGAAAACTTTTAGATGAACTCCCAAGTTTCAAAGAATATTCCATTGCAGTTTTACCTGATCATCCTACACCCATATCCATCAAAACACATACAATGGACCCCGTACCATTTTCAATGTTATCGACTAACGGAGAAGCAGATGCAGTCAAACAGTACGACGAAGAATCAGTTAAAAATGGGGTCATGGGAACTTCATTGGGTTATAAATTCATTGAAAAATTCCTGGACTACTCCAAATCAAATTAACTATTTAAAACAATTTTTTTATTTTCATCTTCTTAAATTAACCACCCTTTTTTTTATAAATAGAGGATTTGATGGCAGAAATAATACAGCATTACGATTAGTTATTATTTATTTGTTTGGTTAATAACATGATCTATGTAATTTTGTTTGGTAATAGCATAAATATCCAAATATATTTAGTTAAAAACAGTTAATATTATAAACAATGATTGATTTATAATTTAACTTATTATACAATAAACTTCAAGAATTATCTCGACTTTAAATCGCAATATACCTAAGGAGGTATCTAGATTTTGGATATGCGTCCCTCAATAATAGCAGGAAAATTAACTATCTACGGATTGAAAGTGTTCGGTATGAAGGGAACAGCACTACCATGTAAGGTTGCCATGAGGCTGAATCCCGATATTCTTAAATTAATTGATTTACGATGCAAAAAGAAGTTGATTATAACAGGTACCAACGGTAAAACAACAACTAACAATCTTATAAACCATATACTGGCAGAAAACTATCCTAATATATTATCAAATTTAATGGGTGCAAACATGCCCCAAGGAATTGCAAGTGCTTTTTTAAACAATTTAAAGGAAGAATATGATTGGGGTATCTTTGAAGTTGACGAAGGTTCATTTGAAGATATTGTGAAATACATCAAACCAGATTATGTACTAATCACCAACTTCTTCAGGGATCAACTTGACAGATTCGGTGAAATAGAAAACACCTCAAAAATGGTTTACGATGCAATCAAACCCCTTGATACAACTTTAATATTGAATGCTGACGATCCTATGGTTGTGAAATTTAAGGATCTTAACAAACCATCCATTTACTACGGAGTTCAGAAAACCAACTTCAGCTCCATGAATCAGAGTGTTGTGGAATCTAGATTCTGTCCGGAATGTAACGAAGGGCTGGAATATGAATACTACAACTATGGTCAGCTTGGAAAGTATCACTGTGAAAATTGTGGGTTTAAAAATCCTGACTACAAATACCGTATATCATCAATAGAATACATAAACAACAGTTACGAGTTTGAAATTGGAACATCCCCTGGAGATAGTAGTACCATAAACTTTGGATACGACGGAATATACAACGCCTATAACTGCTGTGCTGCTGTGGCCTTTGCAAGGGAAACAGGGCTTAAAATGGACATCATCAAATCCAGAATTGGAAATTTCGATTACAAGCTAGGAAGGATGGAAAATTTCACATACAAATCTAGAACCATCAAGATAGTCCTGGTTAAAAATCCCATAGGTTTAACAGAGGTTTTACACAGCATTGCCAACGATGAAAGAAGGAAGTCTTTGCTTTTCATACTGAACGACAACCCTGCCGATGGTACAGATGTATCTTGGATCTGGGATGCCGATGTTGAAACTGTGCAAAATATAAAAAATTTGGAAAATATCTTTTTTTCAGGCATTAGAGCAGATGATATTGCATTAAGATTAAAATACAGCGGAAAAACTGTTAAACCAGAACTAATAAACAGTAACATTGAAGATTCAATAGAGGATGCCATGAACAGTGCAGTTGAAATAGTCTATATTTTACCTACCTACACTGCTGTTTACAACACCAGGGAAATTGTTATTAATCTTATTAACAGTAACAATCCTAAAATTCAAAGATTCAGGGAAGTTTTAAGATCCAAACTCGGAGCATAGGATGTGATCAATTTGATGGAACTAACTATATGTCACATGTATCCAGATCTATTAAATTTGTATGGAGACATTGGAAACATAATAAATCTTAAAAAAAGGTGCGAATGGCGCAATATAAATGCAAACATAGTGAATTTCACAGTTGGATCAGATGTGGATCTGACTAAAACAGATATCTTCTTTATGGGAGGAGGATCTGACAGGGGCCAATCCATTGTTTATTCAGACCTAACACAGTATCAAAAAGTTTTATCAAATGCCATTGAAGATAAAACTACGTTTTTAGCTATTTGTGGTGGTTACCAGCTTTTAGGCGAGAGTTATATTGATGCCATGGGAAATAGAATACCTGGATTGGGGGTATTGGACTACACAACAGAGAGCGAAGAAGGCAGGTTAATTGGTAATGTCATCTTGAAAAATCATTTGGGACTCAAACCTGAAACATTGGTGGGCTTTGAAAACCACGGAGGTAGAACTTACCATGATTATGATACAATTGGAACCATATTAACTGGGAATGGTAACAATGGAAAGGATAACTTGGAGGGGATGGTCTACAAAAACTGCTTAGGAACATATTTACACGGCCCAGTACTCCCGAAAAATCCTCATTTAGCGGATCATATCATTTTAACAGCTCTTAAAGAGAAGTACGACATTGACAAACTGGAACAAATAGATGATAAACTCGAGTACAAGGCACACCACAATGTGCTGGATCTTTATGGTGTCTAAAAAAAAGTTAGGGTTGTACTTGACACCATAATGAAAAGCAATTCACTATTTTATTATATACACCATCATGGTATTGAACCTGAAAATAAGGTAAATATCATGACTTTGCTGCATTTTCTGAAAATATAGTTGTCAATTTCTAGGAATTAATTGAAAAAATCTATCTAACCCCTGTTAAGTTTCATTTTAAAAAACATCAGAGGAGATTAAAACAGATAAATATAACCTCTTCCAAATTATTTAATAATAATCGTATTGAATAAATTTTTTTTAAATAAA
>WASR01000292.1 GCA_009712615.1 Methanobacterium sp.
ATGTTTGCTGGAATTATTGTTTTTTCACAGGTTTCCTATGCCATGGATCCTCCCACCAAGCAGCAGATAAATAGTTACAAAAAGGATGGAACTTACAGTGCAAGGCTAGCAAATGCCACTCATCTGAAAAATAATCAATTTGATCCTGTTCTGATTGAAAAATTTAACAAGAAACACGGAATCAAAACATCGACTATTCAGAGTTCCAAGATCAATTCTGCAACTTCTTCAAGTACCACATCTGGAAGTTCATACTCCAATTATGTTCCCACAAACTGGAAGGGTGGTTTACCTTCAACAGGCAATGTAAAGGTTCCTGTATTATTGATAGATTTTCCTGATTATCCCCATGGTGTCAATGAAACAGTTGCACAGGCTGACTCTAAATTTTTTGGCGACGGCAACCCCAACAATTATCCCTATGAAAGCTTGAAAAACTATTATCTTCGTTCTTCTTACGGTAAACTAAATATAACAGGCACTGTTTATGGATGGTACACCGCATCCCATGTAAGGAGTTATTACTCCAATCTTTCAAGTTCTGGAAATTTTGGTATTGGTAACGAAGCCCTTATAATGGAGGCTGTGAATTACTTCCATAATCAGGGGGTTAATTTTGCCCAGTACGACAATGATAATAATGGCATCATAGATAGCTTGTTTGTTAAATGGACTGGGCCAGACAATGGTTGGGCAAATTTCTGGTGGGCATATCAATCTAACTGGGAGGTTAATACTGCATTTACTGTTGATGGAAAGAAATTTAACAAATTTGTTTGGAGCTGGTACTCCAACAGCAATCAGGGAAATCCCTCAGATTCCATAAGAACAGATATTCATGAAACAGGCCATTTACTGGGTTTGCCAGATTATTATGATTATAAGGCAGGAACTGGTCCAGATGGTGGTGTTGGGGGTTTGGATATGATGGACAGTAACTGGGGAGATCATAACTGTTTTTCAAAGTACATATTGGGCTGGATAAATCCCCAGATTGTTAGTTCTGGAACTAAAAAGATTGTTTTAAATCCCTCTGGAACAACAGCTGATTCATTGATTATCATGCCTGGAGCAAGTACAAATCCCTACAAGGAATATTTTATGGTCCAATTTAGAAAACGTGGCTCTGGAAATGACCCCTTAAATTACAATGGTACTGATAGTGGAACAGGCTGGCCTGAAGATTATCCTAACGATGGAATATTAATTTGGCACGTTGATGCAACATTAAATTCATTAGGAACCGATTATCTTTATGATAATTCTTTCACCAGCCATAAGCTTTTATGTTTAATGGAGGCAGATGGGTTAAAAGAAATTGAATCTGATCTCCCAGCTGATGCTGGAGATTACTATGAACCAAGATCTGTTTTTAATCCATATTCAAATCCAAATAGTTACAATTATTCCCTCAATGACACTGGTGTTGTTGTAGACAACTTATCCTACGCCGGAAATACCATGGTTGGAAGGTATGGTATAATTGGAAAGTCTTCAGGCAGTTTGAAGGATGCTGTTGACAGCAACCTAAACTGGACAACAGATGGAGATCAAAACGGGGGAAAATCAACGGGTTGGATATCTCAAACTGGTGTTTCACACGATGGTTTAGACTCTGCACAGGCGGGTTTTATTAACGACAACCAAAAAACCTGGATTCAGACAACTGTAACTGGTCCCGGTATCGTAAGTTTCTGGTGGAAGGTTTCATCAGAACTCAACAAGGACAGATTAGTTTTCGCCATCGATGGGATCAACCAAACATCAATAAGTGGAGATGTGGATTGGTACGAGCTAAGCTATAAAATAATTGGAAATGGAGTTCATACACTGAACTGGACCTATATTAAGGATGGTTCAGGTTTTGATGGGAACGATACTGGCTGGATTGATGATGTGGAATGGGTTTTAGACAATGTACCTCCAACTGTATCATGCGAACCTGCAGGAGGAATGTATAATAAATCTCAGAATGTTGTTTTGACAATGAACGAAGCAGGAACTATTTACTACACACTAAACGGAGAAACACCAACAACATCAAGCAGTCAATACACAGGACCAATAACCATCAACAACACCACCACCCTCAAATACCTAGCAGTGGATCAGGTCGGAAATCCATCTATAATTTACACCCAGATTTATACATTGGATTTTACTTCTCCCAATGCATCAGCCAATCCAAAGGGAGGAGTATTCAATAAAACACAGCAAGTAACCCTGAATATGGATGAAGCAGGTACAATTTATTATTCTACAGATGGAAGTACTCCAGATGGGAGCATGACATATTTTTATCCAATTAACATCTACAGAGATAATGTTTTAAAGTTCTTTGCAATGGATCTTGCAGGAAACACATCCCCGGTGTACACTGAAAATTATCATATTGATGTTACACCTCCTGAAGTTTATTCAAATCCATCGGGAGGATCATTCAATACAACACAGAATGTTGTTTTGACAATGAGCGAAGCAGGAACTATTTACTACACACTAAACGGAGAAACACCAACAACATCAAGCAGTCAATACACAGGACCAATAACCATCAACAACACCACCACCCTCAAATACCTAGCAGTGGACCAAGTGGGAAATCCTTCCCAAATATACAGCCAACTCTACACCATTGATACCAAAGCCCCATATTTGAGTGCCACACCATCCAGCGGGACATATAATATCAATAAGACAGTTATTATAAATATGAACGAATATGGTACGATTTATTACACTTTAAATGGAACAAATCCTTCCAATAAGAGTTACAGATACAAAGGACCCATCATAATCTCAAATAATACTGTTTTAAAGTATTTTGGAGTGGATCTTGCAGGTAACCCTTCAAAGGTCTACACCCAAAATTACACTATAAATAAAAATGTTTTAAGGGTGATCCATACAACTCCAGTTAATATGCAGACTGGTTTTTCAAGAACGGCACCAATTAAAATTCAATTTTCAGAAACAATCATACCCTATATTCACTTCAACAGTATTCACGTGAAAAACATTTTAACAGGGAAATATTTAACTTTAAATGCCTCTGTAAGCGGGAATACCATCAGCTTGAAGGTAAATAATAGAAAGATCAACACATGGTACTCACTCACCATTCCGGCCAAGGCTGTGAAGGACCGGTCTGGAAACTATTTACTAGCAAATTACACTATTAAATTCAAGATAGGCTCATAGATACATGATCACTGTGATTTCATGCCTAATATGATTTGATTAGTGGATATCACTGTAAAGTGTGGATTTTAGCCTACTTATTTTTCTTCTTTTAATATTTCTTAAATCTCAATTTTAATGGATATAAAATTTAATTTAAGACCATATGCAGTGTGGTTCAGCCTATTGTTTCCTTTATTAGCATAAATATATATGATTTTCAAAATAGAATATTATTATTAAGTTTTGGAGAGGATTTGAATGAAGGAAAAAACAGAAGAAGTTAAAACTCAGGTAGCTCAAACAATTTCTACTTTGATGACTGTGGCTTTTGGATTGATTGCTGCATTAGCTTGGAACGAAGCCATTAAAGCTATAATTACTCAATTCATGCCCAAAGGTAATGGTATAGTTGGTTTATTAATATATGCAATCATAATTACCATCATAGCAGTTGTTGCAACCATACTTATAGCCAGAGCTCTTGGAAAACCACCTGTACAGGAAGTAAGGATAGTGGAGTAAAAACCCTATCACCTCATTTTTTGAACATCCCCAGGACCAGAAAAAACTGCTTATAAAAGTCCATTAGATGTCTTTAATTAATTTGTACATCATTAAATACAATCTGGAACTGTAATTCAGTTATGAATTTAAAATAAGTTTATAATTCTGTTTGAAGGATCAAAAAGAGAAAAAATTTAGGTTAAAAATAT
>WASR01000332.1 GCA_009712615.1 Methanobacterium sp.
AAATCGCCATCACGGTCCGTCTCGACGTGCCCCGCCTGCAAGCGGACATGGCGGCGCCGGAGGTCGCCACCCAGATCGCCGGCAATATTTCGCTGGCGCGCGCCATTGGGGTGACCGGGACGCCGGCCCTCGTCATCGGTAGCCGGGTGCTGTCCGGCGCGCCGCCCTACGAGGTGCTGGCAAACAGCCTGAAACAATGACCGGCGCCCGCCTTCGACAAGACTTTCGACACCCACGATGTGTGGTAAAATAGCGCCGATAAAGGAGTTTCGAGCATGGATGCACAGGTTCGTCCACACCCACAGCACCCACGGATTTCTGAAGAGGAACGGACCCTTCGCCGCCAAGCGGTCGATTTCGGCCGCGCCAATGTCCGCCTTGAAGGGTTCATCCTCGATGATGAAGCAGAGGCTATCTATGCCCGGTACATCGAGGGCGACCTCGATGAGGATGGCCTGACGGCGGCAATTCTCGAAAAACAGGTGCGGGCCGCCTGAATTGCCTGCGGAAAGCCTGGACGAAGGCCTGACTCCATCCGGGCGCAGCGCGCAACGGCTCCTTCGGCCCGTCGCCGGTAATTTCGACGCGGCCCATCTGCAAGAAATTCACCGCCGGATCTTTCAGGACCTCCCCCATCACGGCCCGGGCGAATACCGTCCGCCGGCGCCGTTCCATATCAAGGCGCGAGCCCTGGAAGAGAGCGGGGCCCGGTACTACGTCGGCTATGCCAACAGGGAAGACGTCGAACCAGGACTACGAAAGATTCTCGGCGACCTGAAGGGTGGCCGCGTCCTCATAGGGCTGCCGCAACCTGATTTCACCGACAAGATGTCCAGGCTTTATAGCGACCTCGACTACATCCACCCTTTCCGGGAAGGGAATAGCCGGACGTTGCGTTGCTTTACGGCGCAGCTCGCCCGCTCCGTCGGCTATCAACTGGATTGGACTGTCCTCGCAGAATCCCCGAAAGGCAGGGACCGCCTTTACATGGCCCGCGATCAGGCCGTCCTGGAGCGGCGGTATCCCGGGCTCAACGAATTTCGCGCGATGCAAACACAAGACCGCGCGGAATATGAGGCGTATTTCATCAAAGAGCGCCTCGGCAAAGAGCCCAATCTCGCAGCATTGCTGGAAGGATGCATTCAGCCCCGGTCGCTAGTCCTCACGATCCGGGAAACCATTTCGGAACTGGCCCTTGCCGACGTTCCGGCCGCGGCTAAACGCGACATCGAGAAGCGGTTGGCGACCTTGGCCAAACCCCTATCCAAGGCGGAGCGCGACCAGTTTGCGCCAAGCGAACTGAAGCAGATCAAGCGCGCTCTCGGCAGAACCTTCGGCGTCGACCGATAACGCCGACCGAGGCGGTCGCCACTGAGCGCATCAGCACAGGATCCTGGAGAAGGAATATTCGGCTATTCGGATTTTCAGGTTGTTTCAGCCACACAGGCGCCGGGTGTTTGTCCACAGGCTGACCGGAGCGATCGTCCAGAATCTGGCGCAGGTCAGCCTGTGGGCAAACTGAGGTAGGGCGCTTGTTCGACATGCCGACGTTCCTACGCCGTGGAGCCGATTATGCCACGTCGATGGGCTGGTCCGCACCTCCACCAGCAACAACACCCGCGCCCACCTTCGGACCGGATCTTGAGGATCTGGCGGACATCCTGGCAGACTTCGACGGCGAGGAGTGATCGGCGCCGGCCGGCGTTCCCTGTGTCGTTTACCCACAGGCCGCTCTGCGCCAGATTCTGGACGATCGCTCCGAGCGGCCTATGGATAAACCCTCGCCGTCGGATTTGCCAAACCAACCCTGACCAGGTGTGGAATAGCCGAAGATTCTGCGTTGCCCAGCTCTTCTCAAAAACCTTCGTTTTCGAGAAGAGCGACTCCTGTCAGGCGGTCGCACGGACACTCTAGGCGTCCGGCATTCTCGAAAATAGTTCTTGAAACAATATTCTCGATTGCCTACCCTACCAATGAGTATTGATAAGGATTTCGCGATGCAAGCGGTTGCGAAAATGCCCGCATTGGCCGAAACCGGATGCAATGGCTGTGGAAACTGAACGATGTTGATCGGCTATGCCCGCGTCTCCACTCAAGATCAGAATCTGGGCCTTCAGCGCGACGCTCTGGTAAAGGCCGGCTGCCAGAAGATTTACGAAGACAAAATCAGCGGCACTCGCGCGCAGCGCCCAGGGCTGGATAAGGCCCTGGAAATACTCCGGGAGGGGGATACCATCGTAATTTGGAAGCTTGATCGCCTTGGGCGGAGCGTCAAACAATTGGTCGACCTGGTGGCGGACCTGCGCAAACAAGGTGTCCAATTCAAAAGTCTCACAGATTCTATTGACACAGCCACACCGTCCGGCCGATTTTTCTTCCACGTCATGGCCAGTCTCGCCGAGATGGAGCGGGAATTGACGGTGGAGAGAACTCGTGCAGGCCTTGAGGTCGCGAGACAGCTTGGTCGCAAGGGCGGACGCAAGCGCCAAATGACGGAAAGCAAGATCGAATCGGCCAAAAAGCTGTTGGCCAGTGGCGTGCCCCCGCGTGATGTTGCCAAAGACTTGGGTGTGTCGATTCCTACCCTGTACCGCTGGCTGCCTGCCTCGGCGCAGTCATAGCGGGAACATCATGACGTTCCCCCTCATGCCACCGAAGTGGTGCCAAAAATCCGACAAAACGTTGTGTGCTGCTATATCTTCGTCAAACCGAGGTCGCCGAAGTCCACCTCGGGCAGATCCCCGCTCTTCATGGGCAATCAATACCGACTGACAGACACCGCTTTCAAATCATTTCCCGACGGGCCCGCCCCCGGGGACATCGTGGGCGGGCATTTCGATAAGCCGGACTCCACCTTGGCCTGCCTGTCCACAATGGCCCCGAGTTGCTCGCCGAGGTCTAAAATTCCGGCAGCGCGCAAGATCTGAGGAAGCGAAGCGACGGTTTGTTCAAGATGAATCGGAATGCCGAGGTCGGCAGCCAGCGAATCCAGCAGGTAGCGAACGACACGCGCCACCATCACTGAGATATCGTCGCGATGGCTTCGTCGTAAGACAGACCGGGTTTGATCGCAGTGAACCCATTATGCCCGCCGTCGATGGAGAAGCACAAATCCCTGACCTGCTCGACAGAATAGCCGGTGGCAGAAGCGATATCATGGTAAAGATAGCTGCAGATTGGTGCAGTTTGCTCCAACAACAGCTTGTTGATGTGCGCCTCAAGGGCAGCAGCAATACGGTTTTGCTCCGCTACCTTGGATCTCTTTCGCGCATTGGTGCCGCGATACGAGATGCGCTTTACATAAATAGGATGGGTGATCATCCGCGACGCCTCCCCTTATGAGTGATTGGCCTTGGCGGCTCGTGCTTTGTGCCAGCGCTCCGACTCCCAGAACATCCAGCCGATACCGACCCAGAAAGCAACCAGGGCAAACCATGGTCCCGCCTTCCGCATCATAGCGCCCAATTCGGCGGGCAGGATCCCGGCAGCCTCGGACACCGTTGCCATGAAATCAACCGCGGGGCCGCCGCGCCCCCAGACGATAAAACTGAATGCGACGAATCCGCCGAAGACAAACCACAGGTTCACCGGTTCACTGCTCTGGCCGTCCGGCTTCTCAGCCGGTGGCTCATTGTCCTTGAAGGGCGGTGCATCGAAAGGCATGAGGTCTTCCCCTTATGACCAAGGCCAAGACTGGACCATCTTCAGGACGACCTCGGCAGCCAAGGTCAATCCCATGACGATGACGGCTGCCCCGCCAACAACGGCCGTCTTGTCACCGTCGTCGGCGCGGCGCCACCAGCTAATCCAGTTATCTCTGCTCGCCATTCCGGTTCCCCTTGGATCACGCGGCAGTGGCAGCGGTCATGAGCTTATTGGTCCACTG
>WASR01000282.1 GCA_009712615.1 Methanobacterium sp.
CTAAAACTGTTAAAGTATAGTGTAAGAGGTAGAGGGCATGCAACTTAAATAAAATCTCCCTTATAAATTTACCCCCCCCCAAAAGAAATTTATAGAGGGTGACGCCTTTTAATCACGTCCACCTAAACTTATTTTAACGCATGCCTGTTGAAACCCCTTCAATACTGAATACTACTATTTTTAATTAATTGTTTCTTTTACTATCCCGATCAGATCTCAGGAAAAATATTTATCACGACATCATTCTTTTTTACAATTATGAATTAAGTACTGTTAAAACCCTTTATCCACAACCATAATTCATTATGGGTGCATTATTTCTGTCCAATACAGTATTAATATTAGTTATCCATAACATATTAACGCAAAGTTTATATGATTAAACTTTTACACTATAATGTAAGAAGGTAGAAGGCATGCTGCTTACTCCTTAAATTTTGTAATACCCCCCAAAAACCAAAATTTATTATATCATGGTCAAATTCATGACCATCCGATTCTGTTTTTAAGCATGTCTCATGACACCTTCGTAAAATCCAAAATAAAGGAATTAAAAACAATTAATGAAAATTTTACAATTTTTACACACTACCAAATTTGAAAAGGGATTTAAATGAAAAAAATATTCCAAAAGAAATGCTTAAATGAAGCCCTTGATTGTGCAAATAATGGCAACTACCTTAAAAGATCTATAGGACCTTTAGGTTTGACTATAATGGGAGTTGGCGGAATAATTGGCGCCGGAATTTTTATTGTTACCGGCGTGGCATCGGCAAGCTCAGGGCCGGCACTCATAGTGTCATTTATTATAGCAGCAATAGCATGTACTTTCACTGCGCTGTGTTATGCAGAGTTCGCCTCGATGATACCAATTGCTGGAAGCGTCTATACCTACACATACATAACAATGGGCGAAATATGGGCATGGATAATGGGTTGGATACTGATCCTCCAGTACTTAATAGCATCTGCAGCAGTTGCAATTGGATGGTCATCATACGTTGTTGCATTAATAGGTTCCTTTGGAATAGCACTACCTGCAATCATTAGCGGCCCTATGGGAGTAAATGGATCCCTAATAAATTTACCGGCTGTATTAATAATTATAGCATTAACAGCCGTTCTCGTGAGGGGTGCAGAGGAAAGTGCAAAGGTAAATGCATTAATAGTGTTCATAAAAGTTGCAGTAATCCTGTTGTTTATAACAATCGGAATATACTTCATAAATCCTGCAAATTATCATCCATTCACTCCATTTGGAATAACAGGAATATTCGAAGGTGCTGCAATGGTCTTTTTCGCTTATTTAGGGTTTGATGCAATAGCATCTGCAGCAGAAGAAACTAAAAATCCTGGTAGAACCATTCCAATCGGAATAATAGGTTCACTCATAATAAGCTCCGTACTTTACATCGCTGTAGCAGCTGTAATGACTGGTATGGTACCATACAACTTACTCAACACAGCTTCACCAGTTTCATTCGCCCTCCAATATGTGGGAGTTCAGTGGGCATTCACAGTAATAACCATAGGTGCAATAGCAGGTTTAACAACTGTAGTTCTTGTTAATATGTTCAGCAAGGCCAGAATAATATTTGCCATGAGTAGAGATGGATTACTTCCAAATGTATTCTCAAATGTTAAGGATGGATGCCAAGCACCTGTAGCAAGCATACTCCTTGTAGGTGCCATGGCAACTATCATAGCTGCATTCTTTTCATTGGGCAGTATATTTGAACTTGTGAACATTGGCGCACTGACAGCATTCATGGTGCTGGCCTTAGCAGTGATAATCCTTAGAATAAAGGAACCAGAACTGGAAAGATCATTTAAATGTCCATTGGTACCTGTAATACCAGTGATGTCAATAATATTCAGTTTAATCCTCATATCCCAGTTAAAGGCCCATATACTTCAAATATTTGCCATCTGGTTGGCTGTAGGAATAATTGTATACTTCGTATATGGTAAATATAGGGGATTATTCACCAAACCAGTTGATGGAATAGACGAAGATGCTGAGGGATACGAACCTCCTATAGAAGCTCCAACATCCAAATAAACTTCTTTTTTTATTTTAATCCACATTTTTTGAAAAATCATATTTAGAAAAGGACAATTACCATGTTGAAAAGACTGTTTCTTAAAAAATCCATCGAAGAAACATTGAATCACAAACCTGACAGAAGTCTGAAGAGATCCATAGGACCAACCGGACTCACATTACTTGGTTTGGGAAGCATTGTTGGTGCAGGTATATTCATTGTCACGGGAGTGGCATCTGCAAAATTTGCGGGCCCTGGATTAATAGTATCCTTCATTGATTCAGCAATTGCCTGCAGTTTCACAGCCCTTTGCTACGCTGAATTTGCTTCAATGCTACCAATTTCCGGAAGCGTATACACCTACACCTACGTTACAATGGGAGAAATATGGGCATGGATGATTGGTTGGGTTCTGATATTTGAATATTTAATATCTGCATCGGCAGTGGCAGTGGGTTGGTCATCATATGTGGTCGAACTTCTGAGTTCTGTTGGAATAAATTTACCCCATATTATAACTGCTTCAGTCTTTGCAGGCGGTCTCATCAACATACCCGCAGTTTTAATAATTTTAACCCTCACGATGATTTTGTTTATTGGGGCCAGGGAGAGTACGCGTGTAAATGGAGCCATAGTTCTCATGAACATGGCAATCATATTGATATTCATAATATTTGGATTGAAATTTATAAATCCTGCAAATTACCATCCATTCACACCCTACGGTATCACAGGAATATTTCAGGGCGCAGCCATGGTCTTTTTTGCATACATAGGATTTGATGCAGTATCCACGGCCGCAGAGGAAACTAAAGATCCCCAAAAAAATCTTCCAAAGGGAATAATTGGATCTTTGTTGATCAGTTCTGTGCTTTACATAATTGTGGCAGCTGTTTTAACTGGTATGGTTCCATATAATTTGCTTGACACAGCAGCTCCTGTTACATTTGCACTGAATTATGTGGGTTTAAACACCATAGCATCCATAGTTGGTGTTGGTGCAATTTTTGGAATTACAAGTGTTCTTCTAACCAGCCTCTTTGGTCAGACCAGAATATTCTTTTCAATGAGTAGGGATGGTTTACTACCCGGCCTATTTTCTAAGGTTCACCCTAGGTTCAGGTCACCTGTAACGAGCATTTTGCTTGTGGGTTTAGTGGCAAGTTTCATTGCAGCATTTGTTCCACTTGCAGCAATCATTGAACTCGTTAATATAGGAACACTTTCAGGATTTATCTTCCTGGCAATTTCAATTATAATCCTAAGGAGACAAAATCCAGATATTGAAAGGGGTTTTAAATGTCCATTTGTGCCGGTGGTCCCAATATTATCCATCATTTCATGCGTGTTCCTAATAACTCAGCTCTCATTAAAAACAATCGAATATTTCATCATCAGTCTGATCATAGGATTCTCAGTTTACATGGTCTACGGATTTAAAAACAGCCGGATTCAAACCTCAACCAAATCCATCGAAACTTTGGAAATGGAATCTGATAGAAATCTGGACACCGATATTGAATAAAAAAATGGATACAAAATTCACCAACTTTATTATTTTTTTGGGTTTGTAGAAAACCCTTTTTTCTAGTTGAATTATGTTTATATGTTGATTTGTCTTAATACTAGGTGCTGCAAATTGTGTATCGTATTTTGGTTTGTGTGATGTTTGATAATATAAAATAAAGTGTGTTTAGACGTCGATTGTTAAATGGTTTTTTTATCTAACTATTTTTCATTTTATGCATCATATTAACATTTTTAATGCCTTTTGAAGTCATCAATGTTTTAACA
>WASR01000085.1:0-3194 GCA_009712615.1 Methanobacterium sp.
ATTTTGTTTTGATTGTTCTGATGAAACAAGAACCAATTATCGGTGAAATCATTTATTGATGGTTTGAAAATAAAAAATTAGAAATCTTAATTTTCTGTCATCATGGTGCTTATATGATCCATTGTAACAATGCCTATGATGGTTTCAGACTCATCAACAACAGGCAGTGAGGATATTGAATATTTTTTCATCTTCCGAGCTGCAAGTTCAATTGGATCCTCGGGACTGATAACTATAACTTCCTTGGTCATGATATCATCAAGTTCCTTGTAGTTTCTTGCTACAGATTTTGAAATATCCCATGCAGTCACAATTCCAAGCAGAGTGTTGCTGTCTGTTACCACTGGAAGATGTGTTACCTTTTCATGGAGCATTAACTCAGCAGCATGTTCAATGCTTGATTTTTCTTTGATCTTTGGAAATTTCGTGGCCATCACGTCCTTCACAAGAGTGTCCGATAAAAATCCCGCTATGAGGTAATTTAACTGACCAGCTTCTATTAAAAAGGCATCATGACCGTAACTTGATTTAATTTCACAGTAACTAACATCTATATCATTGGCATTGAGCCCCATCACGATATCCCTTGAAAGCGATGGAGGGTATAACCAATCTGAATCGACTGATATCACGAGAAATTTAATTTTAAGGCCATAAAATGTTTCTGCCAGGGATCCTTCCCCTGCAAGATCGAAGTAATCCACAGCCTTGGTTATGTAGAGGTAAGAGTTAGCATCGAAACGTTTCGTGAATGAATTTCCCTGATAGTGAAGGTAACTTTCTACTTCGAAGTCTGTTTCAAAGTCAAATCCATAGTCTTCCTTGTCCTGAAGTCTCCTTCCAAACTTCTGGTACATAGATTCGTTACTTAGGTAAGTTATATGAGCTATCATCCTTGCAAGAGCTAAACCATCAGTTGGAATTTCAGAATCGTAGTACTGGCCATTGTTCCAGTTTGGATCCGAAATGATTGCCCTTCTACCAACTTCGTTAAAGGCTATCTGCTGAGGGGATGAAAATGCTGTGGTGGCAATAGGGATGGCTGATCTGACCATGTCTGGATAGGATACACACCATTGTAGAACCTGCATTCCACCCATTGAACCGCCTATTACAGCGAACAATTGGGTTATGCCCATGGAGTTTACCAGTTTTTTCTGAGCATTAACCATGTCCTTGATAGTTATTATTGGAAAATCAAGTCCATATGGTTTGTTGGTCTTTGGATTGATTGAAGATGGTCCTGTCGAACCTTTACATCCACCAATAACATTTGAACAAATTATGAAATATTTTTCAGTGTCCAAACACTTGCCCGGTCCTATTATAACATCCCACCATCCAGGCTTCTTGTCTCCCTCGTACCAACCTGCAACATGCGCATCTCCTGTGAGTGCATGGCAGACCAGTATAGCATTACTTTTCTCTTTATTGAGCTTACCATAGGTTTCATATGCTATCTGGACATTTTTAAGTTTTTCACCACTTTCAAGGATCAAATCATCGGATATGGAATGATACTTGGTTTCTACAATTCCGATGGATTCATTTTTCATATTTCTTCTCCTAACTATTTCATCCGGGATATTTCTCATTCCGGACTACAACTAAATCTTCTTTCCTTTGAATAGTACTGAGTAAAATACATGGATTTTTACCTATATTTTTTTTTCAATGATTATATTTGTTTTTTGGATTATATCTTGGACAGGGCCTGATCAATATCAGCTATGATATCTTCAACATCTTCGAGACCAATGGATAGTCTTACAAAGTCTTCTGTTACGCCTGTTGTTTCCTGTTCTTCCCTTGTTAACTGCTGGTGTGTTGTTGATGCTGGGTGTATAACCAGACTTTTAGAGTCACCAATGTTTGCAAGGTGAGAGAATAATTCCACATTTTCTATGAATTTTTTACCAGCTTCTAATCCACCTTCAATTCCAAAACCTATTAATCCCCCGTATCCACCTTTAAGGTATTTGCTGGCAATTTCGTGTCTCGGATCATCTTCGAGTCCAGGGTAATTTATCCATGATACTTTAGGATGATTTTTAAGATGTTCTGCTACTTTAAGAGCATTTTCTGCATGTTTCACTACTCTGAGTTCTAGTGTTTCAAGTCCCTGTAAGAACTGGAATGCGTTGAATGGACTGAGTGCTGGCCCTAAATCCCTTAAAAGTACTACCCTTGCCCTGATTGTGAATGCTATATTTCCGGCTCCAGGGAAGTCTCCAAAGGTTTCCCAGTATTTGAGTCCATGGTAACTTGGATCTGGTTCTGTGAATTGTGGGAATTTACCATTACCCCAGTTGAATTTACCAGAGTCAACTATTACTCCACCTATGGATGTTCCATGTCCTCCAATGTATTTGGTGGCCGAGAGTACAGTGATATCTGCCCCATAATCAATTGGTCTGAGTAATCCTACTGTGGCGGTGTTGTCTACTATGAGTGGTATATTGTGATCATGTGCAATTTTTGCTAGCTTTTCAAAGTCAGGCACATCCAATTTAGGGTTTCCCAATGATTCTACATAGATTGCTCTGGTTTTTTCGTCAATAGCTGCTTCAAATTCTTCTGGATTTTCGGAGTTCACAAATTTAACTGTTCTTCCTAGTCTAGGTAGGGTGTAGTTAAATAGTTCGTAGGTTCCCCCGTAGAGGTTGTCACCAGATACTATGTTTTCTCCCAGTTCTGAGACGTTTAGAACTGCTAAGAATATTGCACTCATTCCACTTGCTACTCCAAGTGCAGTTGCTCCGCCTTCAACTGCTGCAACCCTTTTTTCAAAGACATCTGTGGTAGGATTCATGATCCTGGTGTAAATGTTTCCAAATTCTTTGAGGCCAAACAGATTTGCTGCATGTTCTGTATCATCGAATACATAGGATGATGTGAGGTATATTGGTACTGCCCTTGATCCTGTTGCAGAATCAGGTTCTTCCTGTCCCACATGTAAACCTATCGTACTTAATCCGGGCCCTTGCCATTCTTCATTATTTTTTTCTTGTTCTGACATTTTTTATTCTCCTTAATCTTGTAAATCTATTTCTACCCCTTGATCAATATCTAATGCCCCTAAATATTTCTCTTAAGGGTTTGTTTATATTTTCATTGATGTTTCATCTAAAAATTTATGCAGATTTCATAAACTGAAAATATAACAATTGTTATTTTTTTATCCTATTTAAAAG
>WASR01000085.1:3204-3812 GCA_009712615.1 Methanobacterium sp.
GTGTTATGGACCCTGTTAGACGAATATAAATTCAAAATCTCCATAGTTTGTGGTTAAACCAATCATAACATTTATATTGTTAACAATTGTTATTTATGTTTGGTGATTAAATGTCAATGACAAAGGAAATGATGGATGCAATTGAAAAGGATCTTGTATTTCTTGCAACTGCAACAGAAGATGGAATACCAAACGTGGTTCCAATAGGATTTGCAAGACCTTTAGATGAAAATACCATATTAATAGCAGATAATTACATGAATAAATCCAGAAAAAACCTGGAAAAGAATCCGTGGATATCACTGGTTACCAAGGACTCCCAGAATAATCCATTCCAGTTCAAGGGAAAGGTAGAAATATTTGAATCAGGCGAGTACTTCGACACAGTCACAGAATGGGGACAAAATGCAATGACCAAACTAACACCTAAGGCAGCTATTCTGATGAAAGTAGAAGAAATATATTCAATACAGCCTGGGCCAGAAGCAGGTAAGAAGATAGAATGAAGTGGAAACACTTCATATTATCTTAAGGATTTATATCCTAAAATCTGCATTCGTAAAAATAATAACAAATCATACACAAATGTTATTTATTATCAATATCAA
>WASR01000141.1 GCA_009712615.1 Methanobacterium sp.
ATATCAATAACATCTTTGGTTTTAATAAAATTTTTGATAATTAGTTCAAATAAGCTGAATTTTTATTAACCACATTGATGTTTTCTGAATTCTAAATATTTATGATGGAAATGGTTAAGCAAATCCAAGTTCAATATAATTTTATGTTTGGATTTGGAAAAAATAAAAAACAGGATGATTTGGATATTTTAGATGCTTACGACCGGATTGTGGAAAATGAATCTAACTCCGACTTTATTATTTTAGATGTCAGAACATCCGAAGAATTTGAAGAAAGCAGGATTGAAAATGCCATAAACATTGACTACTATTCAAATAATTTTAAGGATGAAATTTCAAAACTCAAAAAAAGCAGGAAGTATCTTGTTTACTGCAGATCCGGTAGGAGAAGTGCAAGCGCCGTAAAAATTATGGAAGATATGGGATTTAATGATGTTAAGAACATGAAAGGCGGTATCACCAAATGGATCAACAAAGGCCTTCCAATTAGGAGTTAAAAAAAGCTTGTTAAAGTTTTCTGGTTTTTGTCTTCCTTCTTATTTTCTAATATTAATTTGAGTGCAGATTCGAACTGTTTGGTTATTTTTTTCTCCTCAATACCCATTATCAACTGCAGTGTGATGTCATCGTAAACAGCCAATAAAAACATGGCAATTTCTGCAGGTTCAATGTCAGATCGAATCGATCCAATCTTCTGTTGTTTCGTGATGAACTTTGTCAGTACCTATCCTTGGTTTCATAGGTTTCAATGAGTTTGAATTTGATATCGTCACTGTCGTTTGCTAAGGAAGTTAAAACAAAGTTCAGGTGTAAAAGGCCTTCAAAAACAGTCAGTGTATGGTAATAATCTTTAAATGCATCAACTGATTTTTCTTTCTTGAATATTTTAATAAATGGTTCTGTGAGTGCCTCGTTAACTGTGACCATGAGTATGGCTTCTTTACTTTTGAAGTAAGAATATAGACTGGCCTTGCTAACTCCTACTTCACTTGCAATATCATCCATGCTGGTGGAATGATATCCCTTCTCTTCAAAGAGTTTGTAAGCCGCTTTAATTATCTTTTTTTTAGCAAGCTCTTTGTACTCGGGCACTACTTTGGGCATTATCATCAAACCTGATCAAGATATTTGGAAATTCTATTCATTAAATTATAATCATGGTTATTATAGTGACCATTGGTCAATATATATTTATTTAAATAATAGGTTCCATGACATATCTTGAAAACCATGTCCAAATCAAGTATGTACAATAAGATGGTCTACATCTAGTAGAAATTTATCTACCAAAAAGAGAAATTGCATCTAAATCACAACCCCCAAGATGTTTAATCAGATTGAAAAGAATGATTAAAAATTTCTATAAATAGGTTGTAAAAAAAATAAAAAGATTTGAATGTATGAAAAAAAGGGGTTTGGAAGGTCAGACTTCCAATATTAATTTTTTTTGAAGTTTATTTTAGCGTGAGAGGATATGTACTGCTGCAGTACCGCCTGTTCCACCTATGTTGTGGGTCATACCCACTTCAATACCTTCAATCTGTCTTTTACCTGCTTCTCCCCTGAGCTGCCATACGATCTCTGCTGCTTGGGCAATACCTGTTGCACCTAGTGGGTGTCCTCTGGCTTTAAGTCCTCCAGATGGGTTTACTGGTATTTCACCGTCGAGTTCAGTCATACCGTCCTCGATTGCAGGTCCTCCCTGACCTTTTTCAACAAATCCAAGGTCTTCAATTGCGAGAAGTCCATTTATACTGAAACAGTCGTGAACCTCTACTCCACCTATGTCCTTTGGTGTGTATCCTGAGATTTCGTAGGCTTTTCTTGATGCGTGTACTGTGGAATCTATAGTGGTTATGTCCTTTCTGTCGTGAAGTGCTATGGTTCCTGATGCCTGCGTAGATGCTTTGACATAGACTGGTGTGTCTGTGTACTTTCTTGCGTCTTCTGCTGGGCATAGGATCACTGCTGCTGCACCGTCTGATACAGGTGAACAGTCGAGTAATCTCAAAGGATCTGCAACAATACTTGAATTTAAAACTGAGTCAACGGATATTTCCATTGGGTACTGTGCAAGTGGGTTTAATGCACCGTGCTTGTGGTTCAGTACAGATACCATTGCTAGTTGTTCCCTGGTTGTACCGTACTGGTGCATGTGGCGCTTAGCCATCATGGCATAGAGTGAAGGGAAGGTAACTCCCTGCTGTGCTTCCCATTCCTGGTCTGAAGCAGTTGCTATTGCTGGTGTTGGGTCAACAACATCGGTCATTTTTTCAACCCCTGCAGAAATAACTATGTCATGGTATCCTGAGGCAACAGCCATTATACCGTTTCTAAGTGCTAATCCTCCGGATGCACATGCTGCTTCAACTCTGGCTGATGGTATGGGTGTAAGTCCTGCATGATCTGCTATTAATGATGCTATGTGTTCCTGTTCAACGAACAAACCTGCACTCATGTTTCCAACGTACATGGCTTCAAGTTCGTCTCCTTCGATGCCTGCATCACTAATTGCCTTCATTCCAGCTTCTGTTATCATATCTCTGAATGATACTTCCCAAAGCTCGCCGAATTTGGTCTGTGAGACTCCTATAATTGCAACATCTCTCAAATTAATTCCTCCAAATAATAAATGTGGGGCCACATAGAATATTTCATTCCATTAAACCCCTGTAAACATTTTCATGTAACTTTTTTAAGATTTTATAAATATTTCCTCATTGAGGTTTATTCTGTCCATGCCATTTTGAGTTTGGCTTTGTACTTGGCATAAACTGAGTAGTCTACGTAGTTTTTGTTTGAAACCATGTCTGCTACGTATGGTGCTTCTTCTTTAACTTCTTCCAGTCTGTCATTGACTGTTATACTGAAGGCATCACTTCCGGCTCCTGAACCGTAGGACACTGCCATGATTCTGTCTCCGGGTTTTGCTATGTCGAGAACTGCTGCGAGTCCCAGTGGTGTTGCACCGGAGTAGGTGTTACCTATAACAGGCGTTAAAAGTCCTGTTTTGTACTGTTCTTCGTTGAAGCCCAACTTTTTAGCTGCCCTTATGTAAAATTTACCGTTAGGCTGATGGAATATAACATGGTCGTAGTCTGATGCTTCGGTTCCCATCTTATCAAAAAGTCCCTTTGCCCCTGAAAGTACGTGTTTGAAGTAGGCTGGTTCCCCTGTGAATCTTCCACCGTGTTTTGGGTATGGTTTACCCTCACGCCTGTAGAAATCTGGTGTGTCTGTTGTGAAGCTGTAGGTACCCTCGAAATCTGCAAGGGTATTTTCTTTTCCTATAACATATGCTGCTCCACCAGCTGATGCTGTGTATTCAAGTGCATCGCCAGGGGCTCCTTGTGCAGTGTCTGAACCTACTGCTAATCCGTATTCTACCATTCCTGAGTCAACAAGACCCATACAAATTTGCATACCTGCAGTACCTGCTTTACATGCAAATTCAAGATCTGCTGCTGTTAAGTCTGGTGCTGCATCCACAGCTGCGGATACTATTGTTGCAGTTGGTTTAACAGCGTATGGATGGGATTCTGAGCCAACGTAAACTGCTCCTATCTTTTGTGGATCGATTTTAGCCCTTTTAAGAGCGTTTCTAGCAGCTTCAACTGATATTGTTGCTGTGTCTTCGTCTGGTCCTGGAACGGATTTTTCTTTGACAACTAGACCCCTTGAAATTGCTTTGGGATCGTCTCCCCAGACCTTTGCTATTTCCTCTACTTTTATTCTGTATGAAGGTATGTACACTCCATATCCTACAATTCCTGCCATTTAATATCACAACCTATGTAATC